>DASYVZ010000310.1:0-10482 GCA_035936515.1 Solirubrobacteraceae bacterium
GGCTACGGGGTGTGACCGCAGACGCGCCCGTATAGTTTTGGCGACAAACGCAGCTGACGGCCGCGGCGTACGCGCTCAGGCAAATGACCCTTACTGCCGAAGAACCCCTGCTCGAACGCGAGGCCGAGCTTTCTGCGCTGCGGGCGCGCATATCGGATGCCGAGCGCGGCTCGGGCGGGATTGTTCTGGTCGAGGGAGAGGCGGGGATCGGCAAGACGCGGTTGCTGGCCGCAGCGGGCGATCTCGCACGAGAGCGCGGTTTGACCGTCTTGTCGGCGCGCGGCGGCGAGCTCGAGCGCGACTTTGCGTTCGGGATCGTGCGCCAGTTGCTCGAGCCACTGCTCCGGACGGCCGATGTCGATGAGCGCGAGCAGTTGATGGCGGGCGCGGCGCGGTTTTGCGAACCGGTCTTCTCAGGGCCCGCCGGTGACGTTCAGCACGCGGGTGACCCGTCCTACGCGATCCTGCACGGCCTGTACTGGCTGCTGGCGAACGTTGCCGAGCGCGCTCCGGTCATGCTCGCCGTGGACGACGCTCACTGGGCTGACCGTCCGTCGCTTCGATTCATCGGCTTTCTCGCGCGCCGGCTCGAGGCTACGGGCATCCTGATCGCGCTCGCGAGCCGGCGCGGGGAGCCGGGCGCCGAGGCTGATCTGCTGCGCTCGCTGTGGCAGGAGCTCGGCGGGCGTCCGATCGAGCCGGGGCTGCTCAGCGAGCAGGCGGTGGCGCGGCTGGTGCGCTCGCGGCTCGGGACGACGAGGGCCGACGAGCTGGCTCCGGCCTGCCATGAGGCGACGCGGGGCAACCCGTTTCTGCTCTCAGAGCTCTTGGTCGAGCTGAGCGATCGGACGGCGGGCTGCGCCGACTCGCGTGTGGTGAGCGAGCTTGCTCCGCGCGGGGTCGCCGCGGCCATCCTCGGGCGCCTTGGCCGGCTGCCCGAAGCCGTCGGCGCGCTGGCACGCTCGGTCGCGATCCTCGGCGAGCAGGCGCAGCTGTCGCACGCGGCAGCGCTCGCCGGGCTCGAGCGCGAGGAGGCCGACCGCGCCGCAGAGTGCCTCGCCCACGCCACGATCCTCCAGGGCGGCCGCCCGCTTCGCTTCGTGCATCCAGTGGTGCGCAGCGCGATCCACGAGAACATGCCCGCCGCCGAGCGCTCCGACGCACACCGACGGGCGGCGCGCCTGCTTGCCGCAGAAGGCATCGAGGCCGACGCGATCACGCTGCAGCTGCTGGCCACCGAGCCGGCCGGCGACCCCTGGGTCGTCGAGACGCTACGCGAAGCGGCGCGCGGGGCGCTTGCCCGCGGAGCGCCCGAGGTGGCCACGCGCTACCTGCGCCGCGCGCTGGCCGAGCCGCCCGAAGCGCGGGCTCAGGTGCTTCTCGAGCTCGGTTCGGCCGAAACGCGTACGGACGAGCCTGGTGCGAGAGTCCACCTGGCGGCTGCGCGGGAGCTGGCGGACGAGCCATGGGTTGAGGTCTCGGCGACGATCCAGCTGGCCCAGGTGCTGGCGTTCGAGGGGTCCATGGCGGACGCCACGAGCATCGCTCTGCGCACGCGGGAGCGCTTTCGCGACCGGCCCAACCTCACCGCGGTGCTGGACATCGTGCTGCTGGTCTTCGCGCAGTGCGATCTCGCCGCTCGGCAGATGACCGAAGACATCCTGCAGCAGGCGAGCGACGTGATCGGACGCATCGGCCAGTCAGCACCGCGTCACATGCTCGCGGTCATCGCGCTCGAGCACGCGGTGGCGGCTGGCCGCGCGCACGAGGCCGCTGCGCTCGCCGAATCGGCGGTCGCCGATGGCCGTCTGGCGGAGGGGCTTACGCCGGACGCGCCCCATCCGGTTTTGGCAGGGTTCGCCCTCGCGCTGGCAGACCGCGCGGAGCTTGCCGAGCGAGGTATGACCGAGGCGCTCGCGGAGGCGCTGCGTCAAGGTTCGATGCGTGGGGTTCGGCTTGCGTCCGCAGGACGTGCCTGGACCCGTTATCGGCGGGGGGCGCTGGTCGGCGCCGAGGCCGATGCCCGGGCGTTTCTCGAGGTCGCGAGCGACTCCGACGAATGGGACTTTGTTGGGCCGGTGGCGGTGGCGGCACTCGTCGCCGTGCTCGTCGAGCGCGGGGAGCTTCCCGCCGCGGCCGCGACGTTCGACGAGTGGGATGTGCGCCCTCAGGCGCGCGAATCCCTGCACGCGCAGGTGTTGCGCGAGAGCCGCGCGCGGCTGCACATGGCCGAAGGAAGACCGCGCGACGCGCTCCGCGAACTGGCGGCATGCGCCCGTTGGGAACGCGCCTGGGGCGCGAACAACGGCGTGTGGGTGCAGTGGCGTTCGGCCGCCGCGATCGCTCACGCCGAGCTGGGCGACACCGCGCAGGCACGTCACCTGGCGGACGAGGAGCTGCGGCTCACGCGGCGCTTCGGTGCGGCACGCGCGATCGGCGTCTCGCTGAGCGCGGGCGGGCTCGTCCACGGCCAGCGCGAAGGGGTCGGGCTGTTGCGCGAAGCCGTCGAACTGCTCGAGCACTCCGACGCACAACTCGAGCATGCTCGTGCTCTCGTGCGCCTGGGCGCCCTGTTGCGCCGCCTGGGTCATCGCACGGACTCCCGCCAGCCCCTGCGGTCAGGCCTCGATCTCGCCGCGCGGATCGGTGCCTCAGCCCTCGCGGAGACCGCGCGCCAAGAACTGCTCGCGGCCGGCGGGCGGCCTCGGCGCCCGGTGCTGACAGGCAAAGACGCGCTCACACCCAGCGAGCGCCGCGTGGTCGAGCTCGCCGCGGCCGGACAGAGCAACCGCGAGATCGCGCAATCGCTGTATCTCACGGTCAGGACGATCGAGATGCACCTCAGCAACGCCTATCACAAGCTCGGCATCCGCTCGCGCGACGGACTGGCAGCAAAACTCGCGGCAGACTGATGAGAATCCTGCAGAGCGCTTGCGCTGCCGGCGCGACGCGCATGATGAGGAGTGCGGCCGGCAACCTCCTCCCGTGAGCGGCGCGGATAGCCTGGCCCGCGATGCCAACCATCGTCACCCTGCCCGGCGACGGCATCGGGCCCGAGATCATGGGCCCGGCGCTCGAGCTGCTGCGCACGATCAGCGAGGACTTCTCGTTCGACGAGCACCTCTTCGGCGGCGCCGCGATCGACGTCCACGGCGTCGCGCTCGCCGACGAGACGCTCGCCGCGTGCAGGGCGGCCGACGCCGTCCTGCTCGCCGCCGTCGGCGGGCCGAAGTGGGACACGACCGATCCCGACGCGCCACGCCCCGAACAGGGGCTGCTGGGGCTGCGCAAGGGCCTCGGCCTGTTCGCCAACCTGCGTCCGGTCCGGCCCGTCCCGGCGCTCTACGACGCCAGCCCGCTCAAGCGCGAGCGCATCGAGGGCACAGACCTGCTCGTCGTGCGCGAGCTGACCGGCGGCATCTACTTCGGGGAGAAGACCCGCACGGCCCGCAGCGCCAGCGACCTGTGCGAGTACTCCGTCGACGAGGTCGACCGCATCGCCCGCGTCGCCTTCGACGCCGCGCGCACGCGGCGCAAGAAGGTCGCCAGCGTCGACAAGGCCAACGTCCTGGAGACTTCGCGGCAGTGGCGCGAGGTCGTCCACATCGTGCACAAGGCGAAGTACGACGACATCGAGCTCAGCGACGTGCTCGTCGACAACTGCGCGATGCAGCTCGTCGCGCGGCCGGCGGAGTTCGACGTGATCGTGACCGAGAATCTCTTCGGGGACATCCTCAGCGACGAGGCGGCGATGATCACCGGATCGATCGGGATGCTGCCCAGCGCGAGCCTCGGCGCGCACGACACCCCCGGCCTCTTCGAGCCCGTCCACGGCTCGGCGCCGGACATCGCGGGCACCGGCGCGGCAAATCCGCTGGCGATGTTCCTGTCGGTCGCGCTCATGCTGCGCAGCGGACTGGGTTGGGAAAGCGAGGCCGCCGCCGTAGAATCGGCAGTGGACCGTGCACTCGACGCCGGTCTTCGCACCCGGGATCTCGGTGGTGAGGCAACCACCGCCGAGGCCACGCGAGCCGTTCTGGACAATCTCTAGGAGCCCTCAGTGAAGCAAGCGGACCTCATCTGGATGAACGGGGAGTTCGTCGCCTGGGAGGACGCGAAGGTCCACGTGCTCACCCACGGCCTGCACTACGGCACGGGCGTCTTCGAGGGCGTTCGCTGCTACGACACCGAGATCGGGCCCGCCGTCTTTCGCCACCGCGAGCACATGCAGCGGCTCATCCGATCGGCCGAGCTGTACTACATGCCGCTGCCCTACGACGTCGAGGCGCTGCGCAGCGCCACGCTCGAGCTGATCGGCCGCAACGGGCTGCGCTCGTGCTACATCCGCCCGCTCGCCTACCGCGGCTACGGGCAGATGGGACTCAACCCGCTCGAGGCGCCCGTCGACGTGACGATCGCGGTCTGGGAGTGGGGCGCCTACCTCGGCGAGGAGGGCAAGCGCAAGGGCATCCGCGCAAAGGTCTCGAGCTGGCGGCGGATCAGCCCGGCGTCGCTGATCCCCAGCGCCAAGGCCTCCGGCCAATACCTCAACAGCGTCCTGGCGAAGATCGAGTCGGTCAAGGCGGGCTACGAGGAGGCGATCCTGCTCGACGACCACGACCACGTCTGCGAGGGCACCGGCGAGAACATCTTCGTCGTCTGGGACGGCCGGATCGTCACGCCGCCCGCGGCGGCCTCGATCCTCGACGGCATCACCCGCAAGTCGGCGATCCAGATCGCGCGCGACCTCGGTATCGAGGTCATCGAGCGCGACATCGCGCGCGCCGAGCTGTATCTCGCCGACGAGGTCTTCATGACCGGCACCGCCGCCGAGCTCGTTCCCGTCCGCGAGATCGACGACCACACGATCGGCGGCGGGACGCCGGGCGAGCTCACGCGCGCCGTCCAGACGGCCTTCGAGGACGCGCTGCACGGCCGCGACGAGCGTTACCGCGAATGGCTCGACCCGGTGCCCGCGCGCGCCGGGGCCAAGGTGGGTTGAGATCCCCGCCGCCGCCATGACGCGCATCGAGCTCTACGACGCCACGCTGCGCGACGGGATGGGCGGCGGCGGCATGTCGCTGACGGCGGACGAGAAGGTGCGCCTCGTCCGTCGCCTCGACGACCTCGGCGTCGACATCATCGAGGCGGGCTTTCCGGCCTCCAATCCCAAGGAGGCCCAGCTCTTCGCGCTGCTCGAGCACGAGGAGCTCTCCCACGCGACCATCGCCGCCTTCGGCATGACGCGGCGGCGCGGCGCGGCGGCCGCCGACGACGCGGGACTGCGCGTGCTTGCGGGCTGCTTTGCCCCGATCTGCACGATCGTCGGCAAGACGTCGCTGCACCACGTCGAGAAGGTGGTGCGCGTCTCGCGCGAGGAGAACCTCGCGATGATCGCGGAGTCGGTCGCGTTCCTCGCGGCGCAGGGCAAGCGCGTGGTCTTCGACGCCGAGCACGTCTTCGACGGCCTGCGCGAGGACCGCGACTACACGATCGCGTGCCTGCGCAGCGCCGCCTCGGCGGGCGCCGAGCGGCTCGTGCTCTGCGACACGAACGGGCCCTCGCTGCCGAGCGACGTCGCACGCGCTGTCGCCGGCGTCCGCGCCGCGCTGCCCGGCGTGGCGATCGGCATCCACTGCCACGACGACGGCGGCTGTGCCGTCGCCAACACCCTGATGGCCGTCGAGGCGGGGGCGACCCAGGTGCAGGGCACGATCAACGGCATCGGCGAGCGCACCGGCAACGCGAACCTCATCACGATCATCGCCAACCTGCAGCTGAAGATGGGCCACCGCGTCGTGTCCGACGAGCAGCTGCGCCTGCTGACCGATACGGCGCACTTCACCGACGAGCTGCTCAACCGCCAGCCCGAGCCCCACCAGCCGTACGTCGGCAAGAACGCCTTCGCGCACAAGGCCGGCCTGCACGCCGCCGGCATCCGCGCCGACGCGACGACGTTCGAGCACGTCGACCCCGCGCTCGTGGGAAACCATCGCGACCTGCTCATTTCCGAACTCTCGGGCAAGGGCACCGTCACCGAGAAGGCCGAGCGCGCGGGGCTGGAACTCGATGACGCGACGACCGCGCGCGTGCTCGCGCGGATGAAGGCCCTCGAGCACGACGGCTACCAGTTCGAGGCCGCCGACGGCTCGTTCGAGCTGCTGCTGCGCAAGGAGTCCGGCGAGTATCAGCCGCTGTTTCGTCTCGAGTCCTGGCGCGTCACCGCCGAGCAGCACGCCGACGGGGAGGTCAAGACGGAGGCCACGATCAAGATCTGGGTCGACGGCGAGCGCTTCGTCAGCTACGCCGAGGGCAACGGCCCGGTGCACGCGCTCGACGCGGCGCTGCGAGCCGTCCTCACCGAGGCCCACCCGCACCTCGCCGAGACCTGGCTGACGAACTTCAAGGTTCGCATCCTCGACGAGACGAAGGGCTCCGACGCGTCGATCCGGGTGCTCATCGACGCCACCGACGGCGTCGACACCTGGGGCTCCATCGGCGTCTCGACGAACCTCATCGCCGCGTCCTGGGTCGCGCTCGTCGACTCGCTGGAGTACGCCGAGCAGCCCAGCCGGGTGCGCGGCGCTGCGGCGCCATAGGGACGGGCGTGTCCGAGCAGGAGGAGGTCCCGCTCGCGCGGCCGGTGCTGGGCGAGCCCGAGGAGGCGGCGGTGATCGAGGTCCTGCGGTCCGGGCAGCTCTCGCTCGGGCCGCGCGTACCGGCGTTCGAGCAGGCCTTTGCGGCGCGCCTCGGAGTGCCGCACGCTTGCGCGGTCTCCAGCGGGACGGCCGGGCTGCACCTGGCCCTGCGCGCCGCCGGGGTGCGCGATGGCGACGAGGTCGTCACGTCGCCGTTCTCGTTTCCGGCCAGTGCCAACGCCCCGCTCTTCGAGCGCGCGCGACCGGTGTTCGCCGACATCGACCCGCACACGCTGAACTTGGATCCCGCGGCCGCGGCCGCGGCCATCACCGATCGCACGACCGCGCTGCTGCCGATCCACATCTTCGGCTATCCCGCCGACCTGCCGGCCTTCGAAGCGCTCGGCCTGCCGATCGTCGAGGATGCCTGCGAGGCGCTCGGCGCGGTGCACGCCGACCGGACGCCGGTCGGCGGGCGCGGCCATCCGGCCGTGTTCGGCTTCTACGCCAACAAGCAGCTCACGACGGGCGAGGGCGGCATGGTCACGACGGCTGACGCGGCGATCAAGGCGCAGATCGACTCCGAGCGAAACCAGGGCCGCGCCGCCGACATGGGCTGGCTGGACTTCGACCGGCTCGGCTTCAACTACCGCCTGAGCGACATCGCCTGCGCGATCGGGCTCGCGCAGCTCGATCGCCTGGACGCGATGCTCGCCGGCCGTGCCCGCGTGGCGGCGCGCTACCGCGAGGGGCTCACCGGGATCGAAGGGCTGGAGCTGCCCTGCGAGGACAGCGGGGGGAACGTGCGCGGCTGGTTCGTCTTCGTCGTGCAGCTTCCGCGAGGCACAGACCGCGACGCCACGATAGGCGCCCTGCGCGAGCGCGGGGTGCAGTCCAAGCCCTACCTGCCGGCCATCCACCTCATGACGTTCTACCGCGAGTCCTTCGGCCATCGCGAGGGCGACTTCCCGGTCTGCGAGGACGTCGCCGCGCGCTCCGTCGCGCTGCCGTTCTTCCCGGAGCTCACCGAGGGGCAGATCGAGCGCGTCGCGACGACGCTACGCCACGTCCTCGGCCGCTGAGCAGCGGTTTCGCGACCCACAGCTTCGCCCTGCGCGCTCGCGGCGGGTGCGCTCCTCGCAAGGTCGGATCTTGACCCCCGGTGGGAGCTACACGCGCAGATGCGCCGCCTCGTTGAAGCTGCGGATCCACCAGCGGCGCTCCGGCTCGGGCAGCAGCACGAGCCGCGTCAGCGATCCGTTGTCGGCGTGCACGAAGGCGAACGGCCGGCTACCGCTCGCCTGGCGGCACAGCTCGCCGATGACTCCGCCGTGGACGACGGCGGCAGCCGTCGCGCCCGGCGGCAGACCTTCGGCGATGCGCTGCAGGCCCGACCGCGTGCGCGCTTGGAAGGCCTCCATCGTCTCGGCACCGGGGATGACGTCCCAGCGCTGCGCGCGGAAGACCTCCGCCACGCGCGGGTCGCGGCGGCGCACGGCGATCCGGAACGCGCCGCCGTCGAGTTCGCCGAGATGAACCTCGCGCAGCTCGGGCACGACGACGGGTTCGAGTCCCGTCAGCTTCGCAAGCGGCGCCGCCGTCTGCGCAGTGCGGCGCAGCGGCGTGACGTAGATGCGCGCCAGCGGCTCGCCGCCGAGATGCTCTGCGACGGCCTGCGCCTGGCGCTCACCGGCGGGTGAGAGGGGCGGGTCCGCCTGCCCCTCGAGCAGCTCGAAGGGCTGGTCCTCGACGGCC
This sequence comes from Solirubrobacteraceae bacterium, assembly GCA_035936515.1. Lineage (GTDB taxonomy): Bacteria > Actinomycetota > Thermoleophilia > Solirubrobacterales > Solirubrobacteraceae > CADCVQ01. Next base: position 8,394 of record DASYVZ010000310.1, read on the forward strand.
GCCTGCGATGCGCCGTGGCGCACGAGCACGACCTCGATCGAGCCGGGCGGCCGGGAGTAGTCCTCCTGCTCGTAACGCTGCGCGGACACGCGGGGGAGGCTAGCTCCTTAGACTCGCCGCGAATGTCGCGCTTCTCCGAACCGCAGGATCCGATCTTCCGGCGCCTGAACACCTCGCTGTCGTTCGATCAGCGCCTGTGGCCGTACGACATCCAGGGCTCGCGCGCCCACGCGCGCATGCTCGCCGAGCAGGCGATCATCGGCGACAACGAGCGCGACGAGCTGCTCGCGGCGCTGAGCGCCGCCGAGGCGGAGCTCGCCGCCGGCACGTTCGTCTTCGAGGATGACGACGAGGACATCCACATGGCGGTCGAGCGGCGCGTCACGCAGCTCGCCGGCGCCGTCGGAGGCAAGCTGCACACGGCTCGCTCGCGCAACGATCAGGTTGCCACCGACGTGGCGCTCTTCACACGCGACGGCGCCGGCCACGCCACGCGCGCGATCGATGCCCTGGCTGCGACGCTGCTGGATGCCGCCGAGGCGCATCTGGACTGGCCGCTGCCGGGCTACACGCACCTGCAGCGCGCGCAGCCGGTCTACCTCTCCCACCACCTGCTCGCCTACGTCTGGATGCTGCTGCGCGACCGCGAGCGCTTCGCGTTCGCGGCCGGCCAGACGGCGACGCTGCCGCTTGGCGCCGGCGCCCTGGCGGGCGTGAACTTCGACACCGACCGCGGCGCCGTCGCTGCGGAGCTGGGATTCGACCGCGTGGCGCCCAACTCGATCGACGCGGTCTCCAACCGCGACTTCGTGCTCGATTATCTCGCGGCGGCCGCGACCTGCGCGACCCACCTCAGCCGCCTCGGCGCCGAGCTCGTGCTGTGGTCCAGCGAGGAGTTCGGCTTCGTGACGCTGTCGGACGCCTGGACGTCAGGCTCGTCGATCATGCCCCAGAAGAAGAACCCGGACGCGGCCGAGCTCCTGCGCGCCAAGGCACCGCGCATCGTCGCGCACCTCGCCGCGCTGCACGGCGTGATGCACGCCCTGCCCCTGACGTACAACAAGGACCTGCAGGAAGACAAGGAGCACCTCTTCGACGCAGTCGACACGCTCGACCTCTGCCTCGCCGCCGCCGCGGGAATGATCGGCGGCGCGCGCTTCAACCGCGACCGCATGTCCGCCGCCGCGTCGGACGACCTGATCGCCGCGACCGATGTCGCCGACCACCTCGTCAAGCAGGGCGTGCCGTTTCGCGAGTGCCATGGCATCGTCGCCGGCCTCGTACGCGTCGCCGTCGACTCCGGCCGCTGCCTCGGCGACCTCACCGACGGCGAGCTGTCGGCGGCCTCCACGCGGCTGCACCCGCCGGCGTTTCGCGCGCTGCTCGAGCAGCGTGCGTGGCTCGAGTCCAAGGTCAGCGAGGGCGGTACTTCGCTGGCGCGCGTGCGCGAGCAGCTCGCCGCCGCGCGCGCAACGCTCGCCGCCGGCGCCGGCTAGCATCGCGCGATTGCCCGACACGGCAGCGATCCTGTTCCAAGCCAGATCCTCGCGATGACGGCGCCCGGCGATCGCCACCTGCGCGCCCTGGAGCTGCCGGTCGTCGAGGCTGCCGCCGCGCTCGTCGGCTGCACGATCACCCACGGCGAGTGCAGCGGCGTGATCGTCGAGACCGAGGCCTACCACGAGGCCGAGCCCGCCTGCCACGCGTACGTCGGCCTCACGCCGCGCACGCGCACGCTCTTCGAGGCGCCGGGCATCGCCTACGTCTACCGCTCCTACGGCATCCACGCGCTGCTGAACGTCGTCGTCGAGCCGCCGGGCGTCGGCGCCGCGGTCCTGATCCGCGCGCTCGAGCCGCTCGCGGGCATGCACCTCATGGTCGACCGCCGCGGCCGCGACATGCCGACCGACCTGTGCTCGGGCCCGGGCAAGCTCACGCAGGCGCTCGGGATCGGCCTGGACCTCAACGCGACCCCGCTGCTCGGCGGCCCGATCGAGCTCGGCCCACCGCCACTGGGCACCGACGGCGCGCCGGCAGTGGTCGTCGGGCCGCGGATCGGCATCACGCGCGCGATCGAGCTGCCGTGGCG
>DASYVZ010000311.1:0-4343 GCA_035936515.1 Solirubrobacteraceae bacterium
CCGCCGCCGTCGGCCGAGAAGACGCCGCTCGCAAGCAGCGCCGCGTAGGCGCCGACGAGCACGAGGATCAGCGCGAGCAGCGGTGCCGGCGTCATCTACGCGCGCACCCCCGCGGCGACCGCTAGGCCGCGGCTTCGGCCGTCGCGGTCGGCTCGGGCTGCTCGGCCCCGCCATCGGCCGGCTCCGGTGCGCTCTTGGCGCCCTCGCGCGCCCACGGCTCATCGAACTCCACCCGCCACTTGCCCTCCTCGCTCTGCTGCAACGCAAGCCGCGCGCGGAACGAGCGCCCGCTGCGGCCCTTGAAGCCCGTCACCGGCTTCGCTGTGCGGCCGGTGGCGATCAGCTCGCGCGCCACGGCGAGCGGCAAGGTCTTGCCGGCCTTCGCCTTCCAGATGACGAAGCCACAGCCGGGATCCTCCCGCGACCAGCAGGAGAAGCCCTTGCGGTTCTCGACGATGTCGTTGCCACAGACGGGGCACGGGCCGAGGTTCGCGCGCGGGATCCGCACGTCCTTCAACTTCGCGTCGAGCTCGGCGACCGTCGACTCGGCGAACCCCTTGATGTCGGCCATGAAGCGCTTGCGCGGCTCCTCGCCGCGCTCGATCATGCCCAGCCGCTGCTCCCAGTCGCCCGTCATCGAGGGCGACGTCAGCGGGTGCTCGCCGAGCAGGCGGATGACGTTCAGGCCCTTCTCGGTCGCCACGAGCGACCGCGCCTCGCGCTCGACGTAGCCGACGTCGATGAGGCGCTCGATGATCGACGCGCGCGTCGCCGGGGTGCCGATCCCCGACTCCTTCATCGCCTCGCGCATCTCGTCGTCGTCGACGAGCCGCCCGGCCGTCTCCATCGCCCCCAGCAGCGAGGCGTCGGAGTAGCGCCGCGGCGGCTGGGTCTCCTTCTCGGCCGATGTCACGTCGCGCGTCTGCACCTGCTCGTCGGGCTCGAGCTTGGGCAGCTGCTGGTCGCGGCCCTCGTCGTCGTCGGTTGCGCTGCTGCTCTCGGCCAGCTCACCATAGACGCCGCGCCAGCCGGGCACCAGCAGGACCTTGCCGCGCGTGCGGAAGACGTGGCGACCACCGACTTCGTCGGCGGCGCCCACCGTCGTCTCGACCTTCGTGTTCTCGAAGACGGCCTCCGGATGAAAGACCGCGAGGAAGCGGCGCGCGACGAGGTCGTAGATGCGCCGGTCGTCGTCGGAGAGCTTGTCGAGGCTGTGCGCCGAGTTCGTCGGGATGATCGCGTGGTGGTCCCCGACCTTGTCGTCGGCCACGACGCGCCCGAGCGGCAGCATGTCCAGGCCCTGGACATAGGCCGCCGCGCTCTGCAGGTCGCGGGTCGCGCCGCCGACGTGCCCGGCGATCGGCTTGAGCTCGCCGATCATGTCGCTGGTGAGGTAACGCGAGCTCGTGCGCGGATACGTCAGGACCTTGTGCTCCTCATAGCAGCGCTGTGCGGCGGCAAGCGTGCGCCGCGCGGTGAAGCCGAAGCGGCTGTTGGCGTCGCGCTGCAGCGACGTGAGGTCGTAGAGCAGCGGCGCGCGCTCCTTGCGCTCCTTGCGCTCGAGCTGCGTGATCGTGCCGGTCTGGCCGTGCACGGCAGCGACGACCGCATCGGCCTCGGCGGCCGTCGTCAGCCGGGGCTTGGAGCCGTCGTGGTAGCGGCCCTCGTACAGGCGCTCCCCCGACGCCGCGAAGAGCGCGTCGACGAGCCAGTACGGCTCGGGCACGAAGGCACGGATCTCCTCCTCGCGGCGCGTGATGATCGCCAGCGTCGGCGTCTGCACGCGGCCCAGCGAGACGGCGCCGTCGAAGGATGAACGCAGGCGGATCGTCGCCGCGCGGGTGGCGTTCATGCCGACGATCCAGTCGGACTCCGAGCGCGAGCGGGCCGCCGCCTCGAGCTGGGCGAACTCCTCGGCCGGACGCAGCTCCTCGAAGGCACGCGCCATCGCGGCCTTCGTCATCGACGACAGCCACAGGCGCTGCACCGGCTTCTTCGAGCCGGCCTTCTCGTAGAGGTAGGCGAAGATCAGCTCCCCCTCGCGCCCGGCGTCGCACGCGTTGACGACCGACGCCACGTCGTCGCGGCGCAGCTGCTTCGCGACGACCGACATCTGCTTCTTGGAGCGCTCGTCGCGCACGACGAGCTTGAACTTGTCGGGGACGATCGGCAGGTCGGCCATCCGCCACTTCTTGTACTTCGCGTCGTACTCGTCGGGCTCGGCGAGCTGCACGAGGTGCCCGACCGCCCACGTGACGACGTGTTCGGGGCCCTCGAGGTAGCCCTCCTGCTTCTGAAACGGGCCCGGCAGGACGCGCGTGAGGTCGCGGCCGACCGATGGCTTCTCGGCGATGACGAGTGTCTTTGGCTCAGACAAGGGGCCGAGGGTAGCGCTCCCACCCCCGGTGCACGACGCCTTCGCGCGCTACCTGATGCAGCGTCCGGTGTCGACGCGCCCGCCGGCACCGGCCAGCGCGTCGCGCACGATGGCGTTGGGCACCGCATAGCCGCCCTCGCTGGCGACGAGCTTCGAGAACACCGTTCCCGAGACGCGGCCGGCCACATCGACGATCGGCCCGCCCGAGTTGCCGGGCTGTACGTCGGCACGGAAGGTCGTCACCTCGCGCCGCACGCGCCGGCGGCCGTAGGCGTCGTTTGCGAGCACCGACGTCGTGCGCCCGACGCGCGCCGGAACGATCCTGAAGGGGCCGTTGAGCGGGAATCCCAGCACCGCACCGGGCTCGGTGCGCTTGACCTCCCGCGCGAACTGCAGCGACGGGCGGTCAAGCGCCGGAACGCGCAGGATCGCGAGGTCGTTGCGCGAGTCGAAGTGGATCGCGGTGGCATCGAGCCGCGAGCCCGAGTCGTTGGGCTCGACCGAACTGCGGTTCGAGCCGGCCACGACGTGGGCATTCGTGACGACGATGCCGCGTCCCGCGACCCATCCCGAGCCGGCCACGCCGAGACCGCAGGAGTTGCTGAGGACGCGCACGATCGATCGCCCGGCGGCCTCGACGTCCGGATCGCGCGCCACCGACCCGCGCGGTGGTGAGACGTCGGCGGCCGGGCCTTTGATGGTCGGAAAAGGATCGAAGCGCGCGAGCGCCTTGAGGACGCGGTCGGAGGGCAGGACCATGTTGAGCTCCTTGAGGATCACCGAGCGCTGGATCGTGCCGCGGTACTCCCGCACGCCCGGGGTCTGTAGCACGATCACGCTGACCAGCCAGGCCAGCCCCAGCGCGAGCGCGATCGCCAGCACGGCGCCCAGCAGCCCGTCGAACACGCCGAAGACCGGTGAGCGGATGCCCGACCGCATGGCCCCGGCAATCCCCTCCGCTCCGGCGGACAGGATCACGCCCCCGACAAGCGCCCCGAGCAGCCCGAAGAGCGGCGCGAACGGCGACGCGTTGCCCTCCTCGAGCAGGTGCGGCCCGAAGCGCGTGCCGAGGTATGCACCCCCGATGAACCCGACGAGCGACAGCGCGCCGATGAGAAAGCCGCGCGCGAAGCCGATCAGCGCGAAGAACACCGCGAGGATGATGATGATGATGTCGATGGCGGTCATGGGAAGATGCTCGATCGGTCGGCGGCGGGTTGCAGTGGCGCGAGGACGTCCGTGAGCAGGCCATAGTTGTCCCGCGTGCTCGTCCGTTCGTCACCGTCGCGCCGGTCCCCTCCTGCCCGAGGGCTCATCTTCGCAGGCGCGCTCGCCGCCGGCATCTGCGTCGTCGTCGTACTGCTCACGCTGACGGGCGGGCCGCCGGCCGAGGAGGCGGCGGCGCAGCGCTTCGTCGCGGCGTGGTCGCAGGGCGACTTCGCGGCGATGCATGCCGAGCTGACGCCAGACGACCAGCGCGCGATCCCGCTGCGGGAATTCACCAATCGGTATCGGGCGGCCGCGACGACGGCGACCGCGACCGCGTTTGGCCACGGTGAGGTCGGTGGGTACGAGGACGGCATCGTCAACGTGCCGATGACCGTCACCACGCGGGTGTTCGGGACGTTGCGCGCGCCCCTGCGGCTGACGTTCTCAGGAGACGACGACGACAGACGGGTCGCATGGTCGCCGAGCATGGTCTTCCCGGGGCTCGCGGCAGGGGAGCGCCTCAAGCGCAGCACGCAGATGCCGCGCCGGGCGGACATCCTCGCGCGCAACGGCACGCCGCTCGCCCGCGGCCAGGACCGCACGTCGCCGATCCCCGACGTCGCGGACTCGATCGTCGGAGAGCTGGGACCGGCGCCGACCGAGCGCGTCGCGCGCCTGCGGGCGCTCGGCTATCCCGACGACGCGCGCGTCGGCCTCTCCGGGCTGGAGCGCGTCTTCGAGGAGCGCGTCGCCGGCA
>DASYVZ010000312.1:0-2182 GCA_035936515.1 Solirubrobacteraceae bacterium
AGCAGGCGCGGCGCGAGCCTCGCGAGCAGCGCGCCTGCGCTGGTCACGAGCAGGACGAGCGCGACCGGAGCAAGCAACGCCAGCGGCACGATCCATGCGCTCTGCGGCCCGCCGGGCACGATCGCGTCAAGCTGTCCGAGCTGAACGTCGCCAGACGCAAACGGCGCATAGCAGGCCGACAGCACCGCCGGCGGCATGACCAGCGTCAGAGCGCCGATCGCGAAGCCGATAACCAGGTGACCGACAAACCAGGCAGCCGAGCGCCAGCGCGTCGACCACGCCGGGACACCGTGGTGCAGCTCGACCGCGCCGAGCTGGGCGCCCAGCAGCCGTCGCGACGCCGCGACTTCGATCTCGCGAATGGGCGCGAGCATCCCCGTCACGACCGGCAGCGCGACGAAGCACACGAGAACGACGATCACCCAGGTGACCACGGCCCCTACGCCGCCCTCGATCGCCTCACCCAGGAAGCTCCCGAGCATCCCGTACGGCGCCGTCAGCGCCGCGCCGATGAGCAGGTACGCGTAGCGCCGCCACGTCGACTTGCTCACCAGGATCGTGAGCAGCTTCCGCGGTGCTGACATGCGCCGATCGTGACAGACGCTGCCGGCGCCGCACATCCCTCGCGCGGGGGACGCAGATCGCTCGTTCAGGGGACGCCAGCGCAGGCGCGCCGCGCGAGAGTGCCGGCCATGACCTCCACCCTCCACGCAAGGAGCACCGTCATGACCCGCCATCCAGCAGCCCGGCCGCCACGCGCCCTTGAGTTCGCCGCCTGGACGAACATCGCGCTCGCCGCCGCCCACGTCGTCTGCCTCATCTGGGCCTACAGCGTCTTTCGTGCGGTCGGCATCGAAGGGGAAATGCGCAGGCTCGCCGAGCAGGGCGGAGCGGCGCTGCCCTACGTCGTCACGCTAATCGTCGCGGCCGGCTTTCTCGTCTTCGGGCTTTACGGACTGTCAGGCGCCGGCGTCGTGCGGCGCCTGCCGCTGCTGCGCACCGCGCTCGTGTCGATCGCCGCCGTCTACATCCTGCGCGGCACCCTGCTCGGAGGCTTCGGCGCCATCGCCGCCGGCGACGCCGCGCAGATCGCCTTCGCCGCAGTCGCACTGGCAATCGGGCTGGGCTACGCGTCGGGCGCGCTCGCACAACGCCGCTCAAGCCAGCCGACCGCAAACGTCGCCGGCGCCCGCAGCGCATAGACGTGTCCCCGCACAAGCGACGACTCCACAGAAGACTCGACCGAGAAGCTCGGGAACGAGACCGTGGCCGGCGCGACGCTCTTCACCACGCTCGAGCCATGTACGGCTCGCAACCCGCCAAAGCTCGCGTGTGCAAAACGCATCATCGAGAGGCGCATAGGCCGAGTGGTCATCGGGGTGCTCGACCCAAACGACGCAATCCGCGGCCGCGGCGAGCTTCGTCTTCGCGAGGCCGGCATTGAGATCGCGCGGTTCGACTCCGACTTGATGGCCCAGATCGAAGAGCTCAACCGAGAGTTCGCGCGCCTTCATGGGACGTTGCAACGGACGAAGGCCCAGATGGTCGATCCAGCCGATCCGGAGCAGCTGGGCCCGAACGGCCATCGCATTGGATACACGGCGGACGGCGACAAAGTCGAGTGGATCCCTGATGACCAGACCCCGGGAGAGGCCTGGCCGCTGCTCCTGCGCCGCAATGACGGCCAACTTCTTGAGACCTACCACGAGCTCTGGGACAAGGTGTGGTGGAACCGACATCAGAACTGGCGACACCGCATCGAAAGTGGCCAGGAGCCTCTCACCGAGGAGCAGGCGGCGATCTTTCGGCAGGCTTCAGAAGCCGCCGCGGCGATCGAGGCGAAGTACGGCCGCGAGAACCTCCGGTGGGACGACTTCGAGTGGGGTCTGCTGAGCGGACGGCTATCGGCGCTGTCCTGGGTCCTCGGCGCCGAATGGAACGAGTCGCTCGACACGTAGTGTGCTGAGGGCGTTTGCCCAAGGGCGCTCCATTTTGCTGGCGGCGGCGCGCCGGCCGTCGCGCCTGCCACGTAGATGCGCGTCGTTCCGCTAAGGGTTCCTTCGAAGCGTCCGGTTCCCTCCCGGCGGCCGCGTCGCCCAACGGAACTAATCAGGCGCTGCCGCCCCAGCCGGCCCAGCCAGGGCTCGACGGCTCGCCACTGCCCTGACCATTGCCGACCTTG
>DASYVZ010000313.1:0-6340 GCA_035936515.1 Solirubrobacteraceae bacterium
CACTACCTCGACCTGCCGTTCGACCTCTCGCGCGTGATGTTCATCACGACGGCGAACACGCTGGACACGATCCCCGGGCCGCTGCGCGACCGCATGGAGATGATCGAGATCGCCGGCTACACCGCCGACGAGAAGCTGCAGATCGCCAAGCGCTATCTCGTGCCGCGCCAGGCGGAGCGCAACGGCCTCAAGCGCAGCCAGCTGCGGATCACCGACGCCGCGCTGCGCGCGGTGATCGGCGACTACACGCGCGAGGCGGGGGTGCGGGAGCTCGAGCGCCAGATCGGCGCGATCGCGCGCAAGGTCGCGCGCCGCGTCGCCGAGGGCGAGACGCCGAAGGGCTCGATCAGCGAGGCGCGGGCGCGCGAGCTGCTCGGCCGCAAGCGCTACCACTCCGAGGCGCGGCGGCGCACGCGCGTGCCCGGGGTGGCGACGGGCCTGGCCTATACGCCGGTGGGCGGCGACGTGCTGTTCATCGAGGCGCAGGCCTTCGACGGCGAGGGCGAGCTGCAGATCACCGGGCAGCTCGGCGACGTCATGAAGGAATCCGCCGCGGCGGCGCTGTCCTACGTGCGCGGGCATCTGCGCGAGCTCGCGCCGAACCTGCCCTCGGACTGGTTCAAGACGCACGACATCCACATCCACGTCCCAGCGGGCGCGATCCCCAAAGACGGCCCGAGCGCCGGGATCACGATGGCGACCGCGCTGCTGTCGCTGCTGACCGGCCGCCAGGTGCGCGACGCGGTCGCGATGACCGGCGAGATGACGCTGACCGGCCAGGTGCTGCCGATCGGCGGATTGAAGGACAAGGCGCTCGCCGCGCAGCGCAGCGGCATCACCACCATCATCGCGCCCGAGCTCAACGAGCTCGACACCGACGAGATCCCAGAGCACCTGCGCGCGAAGCTGGAGTTCCGGTTCGTCAGCCAGATCAGCGAGGTGTTCGAGACCGCACTCGAGCCGCTCGCGGGGTCTGGGGGGAACGGAAGCCGGGTATACGCTCAGCCAACGCCCCACGTAAGCAACCCGAGGTGAACTACATGGCAGCGAAGGACAAGGCCGCCAAGGCCGCCGCAGCCGCCCAAGCCGCGAAGGAGAACCCGTATCTACAGCGGGTCATCCAGGACGACGAGCTGCGCGACAACATGGTCGTGGCCTTCGAGGCCGCGCGAAACGCCTATGGGCGTCTGAACCACGGCAAGTCGCCGACGAAGAACCTCATCGAGGACAAGAAGCTTCACGCGAACCTGAAGAAGTCGGCCGACGCGCTGCGCGATGCGTCGTCGGCGCTGCGCGAGGCGCCCAAGCACAGCGTTCCCAAGAAGAAGCGCAAGGGCGGGCTGGGCCGCATCCTGCTCGTCGCGCTGTTCGGCGGCGCGGTCGCGATCGCCGTCAGCGAGGGGCTGCGCAACAAGGTCCTCGACGCGCTGTTCGGCGCCGAGGAGGAGTTCGACTACACCTCCAACACCATTCCGGCCGCTCCGGCCGAGGCGGCGCCCGCCAGCTGAGCGCATACCGCCGCAGGAGCGTTTCACCAGGAGGCGTCCCACGGGGCGCCTTCGTCGTTGATGAGGATGTATCCGCGGACGAGACTGCCTGGCCAGCCAGCCAGTAGGCTGCCGGCGGGTGATCTGCGGTGGAAGCCGGCACGAGTACTCAGCGACAGCTCACGGGAGACAAGGCCGCGCGAATCGTCGAGGCGATGCGCACGTCGGTGGCCGAGCGCGGGACCGCGGGCTCGACCTTTGACGAGGTCGCGCGCGCGGCGGGCGTCTCGCGCGGGCTGCTGCACTACTACTTCGGGACGAAGGAACGGCTGCTCGTCGAGGTCGTGCGCCACGAATGCGAGGTGCGCTCGGCGGCGCTCGGCGGCACACTGGCGCAGGCCCGCAGCGCCGAGGATGTCGTGGCGGCGCTCGTCGCGAGCCTGGAGGATGTGGCGCGCAACGATCCCGCCTTCGTGACGCTGCTCTTCGAGCTGTTCGTCCTGTCGCGGCGCCACGCCGACGTCGCGGTGGAGTTCGCCGAGCTGCTGGCGCGCCTGCGCGCGCAGGTCGCCGCAGTGCTGGGCGCCAAGCAGGCCGACGGCGTCCTCGTGCTCGGGGCCGAGCCCGATGCGGTCGCTGACGTGATCTTCTCGCTCGGCGACGGAATGCTGCTGCGCATGCTCGCCGACGCCGAGCGCGACTTCGGCCCGGCGATCGCGGCGGGCGTGCAGTGCGTGCGGGCGCTCGTGCACGACGCGGGTTGAGCAACCGCAGATCGGCGAGCTTCGCTGCACCACGTGCCCTGATTGACCTCGGCGTGCGCGGGTAGCCCCAAGCGCGAGGGGGAACTCAGCTACACGAAAGGGAGCCGCACCATGGCGACCCAATTGCAGGAGAAGTTCAGCGTCTCAGACCCCGATCATGCGTGGGAGGTCATCTCCGACGTCAGCAAGGTCGTTCCCTGCGTCCCAGGTGCGAAGGTCATCTCCGCCGAAGGTCCGGAGAAGGCGAAGGCCGAGATCAAGGTCGACATGGGCTCGATGGCCATGACGTTCAGCGGTCCAGTGGAGATCGTCGAGAAGGACGCCGGCTCCAAGACCGCGAAGTACAAGGCAAAGGCGCGGGAGGCCGGCGGACAGAGCAACGCCGACGGCGACGTGACGATCAAGATCGGCGGCGACGGCGGTACCGTAGATGTGACCGCGAACGTCAGCGGCAAGGCTGCGTCGATGGGCGAGGGCACCGTTCAGGCCGTGCTCGCGGCGCTCGTCAAGCAGTTCACCGCCAACCTCGCGAAGGCGTAGGCGGCTGAGGACGCGCCGCGGCGGCGGCGCGTCTTTCGCTACCGCGGCAGTTGCTCCTGATCCGGGGTGCCGATCCGCTTGATCGGCTCGCTGGCGATCTGGCGCGGGTTACGGCGCACGGGCTGGGCGTTCGCGTCGTACTCGTCTCCGAAGAGCTCCTCGCCGTAGAGCTGGAGGTTCTTGGCGACGCGGTCGAAGCGCAGCGGATCCACATGGATCTCGGAGCTCGCCGTCCAGCGCGGGACGACGCCGCCGGTCAGCGTCGCCGTCAGGATCGTCGTGTTGACCTGGTCGTGGCGGGCGCTGAGCTTCACATCAGCGCCGGCCGACTGCCACGTCTTCTCCCCATCCCAGCCCTTGTGCTCGGCCGCGAGCTCCTCGCAGAACTCGACGAGCGTCTGCGGTGAGTCGGGATCCTCGATGTAGAGGCTCGACACGTCGAGCTCGGGCCCGGTCAGCTGCATGTCCCAGGCAGGCTGGGTGGCCTCGGTGTCCCACGGGTGACGCACCGGCGTCACGCGCAGGGTGGTGTCGCCGAAGCGCGACACGATGTCGACGAATTTCACGGGCGGAAGCGTAGACGACGCCCGGCGGGCGCCGAAGGACCCGGCGCCGCGACGCTCAGCGTACCTTGGCGGCCGCGTCGGCCGGCTTGAAGCGTGTGGCGATCGTCACCAGCAGGTGCGCGACGCCGATGATGAGAAACAGTGCCGTCGGCGCGCTCTCGCCGCTGAAGGCGAACAAGAACGGCGACGCGATCAGCACCGCCGCGAGCGCGAAGTCGAACAGCAGGTGGATCGAGATCGGGATCGAGTTGATCAGCGACCCGGCTCCCTCGGTGCTCGCCGCGACCGCGATCAGCAGCACGCCCGCGACGATCGACACCGCGACGGCCGCGTCGGACTCGAAGGCGAACAGGAACGGCGCGGCGATCAGCAGGACGCCGACGACGTACTCGATCGCGCCGTGCAGGAAGCGGGGGAGTGGCCCTTGACGCAGCATGCTGCGCCCGACACTACCCGTCTGATCAATGAAACAGACGCTGGAGCTTGAGGAGCACGCGCGGATCGCCCCACGGCCGCATGCGCCCGCGCATCATGAGGTGGTAGGGCTGCGCGCGCTCGGACACGAGCTCGCCGAAGTCGTCCCAGCGCAGCTTCAGGCGCACGGTCGGCCTGGCGACGCGCCCTTGGATCGCCTGCTTGCGGCGGCCCTCGATGAGCAGGTACCAAGGCTCGTGGTCGGCGAAGTCCCACTGGATCGTCGTGCCGTGCGGGATCTCCTCGCCGCGCACGTTGCGCGCCAGCAGGTCGAAGAAGATCTGCACGGTCTGCGGGTCGCGCCCCACGGGGCCGCCGTCGCCCGCCCCGAGCAGGCCGGCCCGCAGCAGCGCGAGCGCCTGCTTGCCGCGCTCGCGCGGGGTGATGTCCATCGGAAACGGGAAGTGCGCGATCTCGTCGAGCGGCAGCCCGATCGCCCGCAGCCGCGCCTCGTTCGCGCGCGCGCCCTCCTCGTAGAGGTCCTCCATCGTGTAGCCGAGGCTCTCGGTGTACGAGCGGTCCCAGCCGGGCGGGATCGGCACGCTGAGGGTGTACTGCAGGACCTCGCGAATGAGGTCGACGATCGCGTCCTGCGTCTCCTGCGGGTCCTCGCGGTACAGGTCGGCGAGCAGCTTGACGCCGAAGGCGATGTGGCGCTGCTCGTCGAGCGCGACGTTGCGCATCCCCTCGCGGAAGCCGGGCATGAGGTCCATGCGCTCCAGCGACGTCTCGATGAGGTGCTGGCCGGGCTGGGCCAACGTGCCCTCGACGACGACGTGGTAGAGCGTGACGGCCTTGGCGAGCGTCAGCGGCGAGCGGTCTGAGCGCAGCTCGTGCGCCATCCGGTCCAGGCGCCCGAAGAGCTTGCGGTGCCCCCACGTCAGCTCTGTCCGCGTGGCGCGCAGGCCGCCGCCGAGCGAGCCGTCGCCGACGCCGACGACCTCGTGCATGAAGCGATGAAAGAAGACCGCGTGGCGCGCTTCGTCGACCTGCTGCGTGGCGAGGAAGTACTTCTGCTCCTCCAGCGCCGCCGCGTCGATGTAGGGCGAGAGGTTGGCGGCCACCGAGTCCTCGCCGTGGAAGAACAGCGTGTAGAGCCAGAGCGCGCCGCGACGCTGCTCGTCGGTGAAATGCTCGTGCCAGTCGATCCGGTCCTGCGTGAAGTCGAGGTCCATCGCCGACCAGTTGCCGCGCTCCCAGCGGGCGTAGAGATCGGCGTAGTCGATCTGCTCCGTCGCAGCGGGAACGGTGACGGCCATCAACAACTCCTGCGGGCTCGAGGGCAAGACTGGCTGGCTGGCCAGGACGGTAGCGGACGCGGCTGGCGGCGCGGCGAGCTCAGCGTGCCCCCGCTACCGGGGCGCCGACGCGCTTGCCGCTGCGCAGGCGAAACGTCCCGGACGGATCGGCGGCGACGGTCAGCGCGAAGGTGCCGTCTCGCTCGGTGCGACGGCGCGCGATCTCGCGCCACGTGCCGTCGGGCTCGCGCACGGTGATCTGCGCGTCGCGGCGGCCCGCGCCCGGACGGACGAGGCCCCAGAAGCGCACCTGCGTCGCGCCCGAGCGACGGGCGGTGAGCGCCAGCGCGAACGACGCGTGCGCGGGCTTCGCACGGCCGTCGACGTAGCGCAGCCCCGACTGGTAGTCGCCCCAGCGCACGCGCTCGCTGGTCCCCGGACGCTCGGGCAGATCGCGGACGAGAAACTGCGCGACGCTGCGCAGCGACGGCTGGCGGCGCGCGATCTGCTCGGCCTCCGGCAGCCAGCGCGCTTGATCGTCGACGCTCACCGTCTGCGTGGGGTCGGGCGGATCGGTCTGGTAGCCGGCTTCGGTCAGGTACAGCGGCAGGTCGCGGCGCGTGCGGTCCAGCGCGTGCAGGCGGCGCAGCAGCGAGTCGAGCCGGTCGAGGTCGGCCATGCGGACGTTGTCGGCAGCCGGATCGGGTTGCCACGGCGCGAGCTCCAGCGAGTAGGGATGGTGCGACCATCCATCGCCGGGCAGCGGGTCGAAGTCCCGGCACTCCGGGCGGCTCAGCGGGCGCAGCCGCTCGTCGACGCACGCCATCTCGCGCAGGAACGTCAGCGGCGCCATGCGGTCGTCGGCGCCGGCACCGTCTCGCGCTCCGATCGAGGAGGTCGCGCCGATGAGGACGAGTGCGTGCGGCGCGGCCGCCTTGATCGCCGGCACCGCCGCCTGCACCATGGCGCGGTACAGATGCGGCGACGACGGCCGCCAGCGTGCGCCCACCCGCTCCCACTGCGGCAGCAGGAAGGCGTTGTGGTTGGGCTCGTTCCAGACCGTGAACGCGACGGCCTGCGGGTAGCGCCGCGCGACGGCCTCGGCGAACTCGGCGTACGCCTGCACGGCGATCGTGTCGCGCTCACGGTCGCCGCCCTCCTCCGCCGGCCTGGCCACCGCCCACCGCGGCGCCCAGAACGCGATGTCGATCGCGGTGCGCATGCCGCGCCGGCGAGCGGCCGCGTAGACACGGTCCAGCGCAGCCCAGGCC
>DASYVZ010000314.1:0-3926 GCA_035936515.1 Solirubrobacteraceae bacterium
CGGTGCGCGGCGCGCGCGACCGCATGCGCCGCCACCGGCGTCGTGACCGTCAGCAACGCGACGATGAGCACCGCGCGCGCGACGATCGCGCTCTCGCCCTCCACCGCCGCTGCCGCCAGCAGCGCCGCGACGCCGAGAAACCCCGCCTTCGAAGCCGCGTGCAGCTGCGTGTAGACGTCGGGCAGGCGCACGACCCCGTAGACGCCGATCGTCAAGATGACGAGGCCGAGGATCGTGAGCAGGTTGGCGACGATCGCGGTCATGAGAAGGGCCGGTGGTTCTCGTAGTACCGGCAGGCGGCCAGCGTGGCCACGAACGACAGCAGGGCGAGGCCCAGCGCCGTATCGAGCGTGTAGGGCCGCTGATCTCGTTGCGCAGCGAGCGCGAGCAGACCGATGAGGATGAGCGTCAGCAGGTCGATCGCGAGGATCCGCTGCGCCGTGGTGCCGGCACGGGCAAGGGAGATCACGACGACGCCGAGCAGCACGGCGAGCCAGATCGTCGCGGAGTAGAACACGACGGCTGACATCAGGGAAACACCCGCCGCTGGTAGCGGTCGTAGAAGCGCTGCAGACCGTCGCGTACCCCGTCGGGGTCGGAAGCGTCGATGACGTGCAGCAGCAGATCTCCGGCGGCGTGGTCGATGTCGACGAGGACGCTTCCGGGAGACAGGGTGCTGGCGAGCGCCGAGACGGCGATCCCGCGCTCGGAGCGCTCACCGATCGGGACGCGCACCACGCCGGGCCGCTCGATCGGACGCAGGTGCATCACGCGCAGCGCGACGTCCCACGCCCCGCGCACGACGTCGGCCAGGACGACGGCGACGAAGACGACGAACCACAGGATGCGCGAGAGCACCGGAAGGCCATGGCCCACCGGCGTCAGGCGCATGCGCCGGCCCAGCAGCCCGATGAGCAGCGCCCCGAGCAGCACGCCGACCGCGAGATCCACCGGATCGGTGCTGGCGAGCGTCAGCACATAGACGATGCCGAGGCCGGCCGCCCCGGTCACGAGGCGCATCATGGCCCCACCCCCTCCTCGAGCAGCTCATCGGCGGCGAGCTCGCCGATCGCCAGCAGCGGCTCGGGCCAGACCCCGAGACCCAGGACCAGCGCGGCGACCGCGAGCGCCACCGCCCGCTGGCCGCGGCTGGCCGCGCCGGTGGGCATCTCGCGCTCGCGCTGCTCGCGGGGCCTCCAGCGGTCGTGCTGGTAGATCTGAAAGAGGTAGACGAACGAGAGCGCGCCGCCGACGAACAGCAGCACGACGACGGCGATGCTGCCGGCGTCGATTCCGGCTTCGAACAGCGCCGCCTTGCCGAAGAAGCCGGCCGTCGGCGGGACGCCCGCCACGCTCAGCGCGCCGATGAGAAATGCGGTCGCGGTGAGGCGCCCGCGCAGCTCACTGGCGAGGAACAGCAGCGTCTTGTTCAGCGCGTTGGCGATGCTGAAGATCACGGCGGCAGCCAGACCGACCGCACCGCCGATGCCGATTGCGACCAGGATGTAGCCGGCATGGCCGATCGAGGAGTAGGCGAGCACCTCGCGCGTGTCGCGCCGGGCGATTGCCTGCAGCGCGCCATAGGCGATGCTCACCGTCCCGATCGCGATCAGCGCGACGGCGCTGAGAGCCAGCTCCCGGGGAAGAATGGCCGCACCGAAGCGCAGCAGGCCGTAGGCACCGATGTTGGCCAGCGCCCCGGCGAACATCGCCGCGACGTGCGGCGCCACCGCGAGGTAGACGGACGGCAGCCAGAAGTGAAACGGAAACAGCCCGAGCTTGATTCCGAAGGCGACGAAGAACGTGATCGCGATCAGGAGCGCCGTGGTGGGATCGAGTGGGGCCGCACGCTCTGCCACCGCCTGCATTTCCAGCGTTCCCGTCGCTCGGTACAGCGCGCCGATGGCGATGAGAAAGAGAAACGAGCCGATGAGGTTGACGACCGCAAAGATGAACGCCGCGCCGGCGCGGCGTTCGCCGCCGGCGGCGCTCGTCAGGGCGTACGCGGCGATCATCGCCAGCTCGAAGAACACGTAGAAGCTGAACACGTCGCCGGTGAGGAACAACCCCGTCAGCCCGAGCGCCATGAACAACGTCAGCGCCGGGGTCGCCTTCGACTGCACGCCGGTGATGAGGGCCTGCAGCAGCGAGGCCAGCAGCACTGCGCAGCTGACGACGGCGAACACGGCGCCCAGGGCGTCGACGCGCAGCCGGATGCCGACGTCGGCCGGCCAGCCGCCGGCGACGAGCTCCTGCGGACCGTCCGCCACCACCTTGACGAAGAGGACCAGGAGGACGGCGACACATGCCGCCAGCGCGGCGACCGCCACCATCCCCGGGCGGCGGCGACGCCCGTCCAGCAGCGCGAGCGCGATCGCCGCCGCCCAGAGGATCAGGAGTGGCAGCGCGATCAGCGTCACCGCGTCGCCTCGTCGTAGGCGATGGCCTCCTCGTGGGCCTCGTGGAGCTCGTGCTCCTCGTCGTGCGGCGCTTCGCGTCCCTCTCTGAGCACCGCGTCGGCGGCCTGCTGGCGGGAGATCTCGTCGAGGTCGACGCTGTGGCGCGCGCGGTACACGCCCACCGACAGCCCGAGCAGCAGGGCGGTCACCGCAAAGCCGATCACCAGCGCTGTCAGCGTCATCGCCTGCACGAGCGGGTCGGCGACGGCGGCCCCCGGCTGCGTGGGCTGGACCGGCGCTTGACCGCGCGTCAACCCGGAGGCCATCAGCGTCAGGTTCGCGGCGTTGGAGACCAGCACAAGGCCTGCGACCACCCGAAACAGGTCCGGCTTCAGCAGCAGGTACACGCCGCTTCCGAACAGCGCGCCGACCACCATTGCGAAGGCGAGGTTCACGCTTCGTCCTCCGCGGTCGCCGCCAACGCGTCGATGATCGCGACCGCCGATCCGAGCACGAGCAGGAAAACCCCGATGTCGAACGCCACCGCGGTGATGAGCTCGAGCGAACCGACATGGACCGGCGACTGCGCCGCCGGCGGCCAGTGCTCCAGCGGCGCAGCACCGACCGCGAGCGGCACCGCGAAGACCGTCACCGCGAGACCCAGGCCGCACAGCGCGACCAGCGGTGCACGGCCGATCGGCAGAACGGCCGCGACCTGGCCGCGGCCGAAGGCCAGAAATTGCAGCAGGATGCCGAGCGCTGCCACGATCGCCGCCGCGAAGCCGTCGCCCACGTCGCTGTAGCCCTTGACGAGGATCGCCGCGGCGACGACGAGCGCCGGTGCCAGCAGGCTGCGCGCCACCAGCTGCGTCAGCACGCTGGTCATACCCGCCGCCTCGAGGCCAGCAGCGCGGTGACGCCGATCATCGCCACACCCACGACCGTGATCTCGACGAGCGTGTCGAGCCCGCGGAAGTCCGCGAGGATGACGGTCACGACGTCCTTGCCGTGGGCGTCCTCTGCAAGCGCCAGGTGGCGCTCGGCCATCCCTGCGCGCGGCACGGGGCGCGAGAAGGCCGCCCACACGACGAGCGTCGTGACGACGCCCGAGACGATCGCGATGCTGGCGTCGCGGACCTGGCGCGAGCGATGCGGTCGCAGCCGTGCCTCGCGTCGCAGGACGTCGGCGGGCAGCAGCGCGAAGACTCCCACGAACAGCAGCGCGAAGATCGTCTCGATCAGCACCGCGACGAGCGCGACGTCCGGAGCACCGAGCAGCGAATAGGCCGTGGCCAGCGCGAAGCCGACAGCCGACAGCATCAGCGCCAGCGCCAGATGGTTGCGAGGAGCGGTCACCGCGACGGCCGCCAGCGCGCAGACCGCGAGCGCCGCGACGAGCGGCGCGTCGGCCGCGACGATCTGTCCCACGCGATAGGCGCCCTCGGTCGGCGTCAGCACCACCCCGACCGCCACGAGTGCCGCACCGGGCACGATCACCGCCGCCACCCGCGTGCGCAGATCTCGCAC
>DASYVZ010000315.1:0-5516 GCA_035936515.1 Solirubrobacteraceae bacterium
CGCTCGACGTCCTCCTTGACGATCCGCCCGCCGGGACCGGTACCCGTGATCTCGCGCAGGTCGATCGCCTGCTCGCGCGCCAGACGGCGGGCGAGTGGCGACGCCTTGGTGCGCGTCTCGGTGCGGGGCACCGACGGGGTCGACGGACTGGACGGGGCGGCCGCGGACTCGCCCGCTGCCGCGGGAGCGCTCGCGCCGTTCCCGCCGCTGTCGCCGTCGAGCGTGGCGATCACGCTGCCGATCGGCAGCGTCTCGCCCGCGCCGGCGACGATCTTCAGCACGCCGGCCGCGTCGGACTCGTAGGTCAGGGTCGCCTTGTCGGTCTCGATCTCCGCCAGCGGCTCGCCGCGCGTCACCGTGTCGCCGTCGGCCTTCAGCCATTTGAGGATCGTGCCCTCCTCCATCGAGTCCGAGAGGCGCGGCATGACGATCTCGGTCACGACGAGGACCGCTCCCCGAAGGTGGCGAGCACGGCATCGACGATCTGCGGCTCGTGCGGGAAGGCGAGCTGCTCGAGCGCCTTGGAGTAGGGCATCGGCACGTCGGCGCCCGTGACGCGCTGAACCGGCGCGTCGAGGTCGTCGAAGGCCTGCTCCTGGATGAGCGCGGCGAGGTTTGCGCCGACGCCGCCGTGCGGCCAGCCTTCCTCGACGATCACGCAGCGGTTCGTCTTGCGCACGGAGGCGAGGATCGTGTCGAGGTCCAGCGGGCGCAGCGTGCGCGGGTCGATCACCTCGGCCTCGACCCCGTGCTCATCGCTCAGCGTCGTCGCCGCGCGAGCCGCGGTCAGCGCCATCCGCGAGATGCCCACGACCGTGACGTCAGAGCCCTCGCGGCGGATCGCGGCGACGCCGAAGCGCACGGTGTGGTCCTCCTCGTCGGGCACCTCGCCGCGCTGGCCGTAGAGGTACTCGTGCTCGATGAAGACGACCGGGTTGTCGTCGCGGATCGCCGACTTCAGCAGCCCCTTCGCGTCGGCGGCCGTCGTGGGCACGGCGACAAGCAAGCCCGGGACGTGGACGAAGAGCGCCTCCCACGAATGCGAGTGCGTGGGGCCGAGCTGATGGCCCGCGCCCTGCGGCATGCGCACGACGAGCGGCACCTTCACCTGGCCGCCGAACATGTACCGGATCGTCGCCGCGTGGTTGACGATCTGGTCCATCGCCAGCAGAGAGAAGTTGATCGTCATGAGCTCGACGACCGGGCGCAGGCCGGTCATCGCGGCGCCGACGCCCATGCCGACGATCGTGTTCTCGGAGATCGGGGTGTCGCGCACGCGCTTCTCGCCGAACGCGTCGAGCAGCCCCGCCGTCACCTTGAAGGCGCCGTTGAAGACCCCGATGTCCTCGCCCATGAGCATGACCTCCTCGTCGCGCTCCATCTCTTCGCGCAGGGCCGAGTTGAGCGCCTCGCGATAACGCATGACGGCCACGGCGCTAGTCCTCGTCTCGCTGGGCGTCGTCCGCCGGCTTGACCTCGCTGGCGTTCGGCGAGTGCGTGCCGGCATGGCCGTGCTCCGCCGAGCGCGGCAGGTCCGCGCGGTCCATCGCGCGCTCGTCCTCGCCGCGGTGGGGGGTCGGCGTGCGCTCGTCGACGGAGTACCACCCGCGCACCTGGTCGCCGAGCACGTAGATGTCGTCGTAGAGGTCGTTGGGCGACGGATACGGCGAGGCGTCGGCGAACGCGACCGAGTCGTCGATGCGCTCGATCGTCTCGGCGTCCATCCGCGCGCGCTCGTCGGCGTCGAGGATGCCCGCCTCGACGAGCTGGTCGCCGAAGACCGCAAGCGGATCGCGCTTGCGCCACTCGTCGACCTGCTCCTTGGTGCGGTACTCCTCCGGGTCGGCCATCGAGTGTCCCCTGAAGCGGTAGGTGACGGCCTCGACGAGCACCGGCCGGCGCTCTTCGCGCGCGATCTGCAGCGCCTCGGTGGTGACGTTGTAGGTGTCGACGACGTCCATGCCGTCACAGCGCACGCCGGGTACGCCGAAGCCCTCGCCCTTGCGCATGAGGTCGGTCACGGCCGAATGGCGCTCGAGTGCGGTGCCCATCCCGAACTGGTTGTTCGTGACCATGAAGACGACCGGCAGGCTCCATAGCGCGGCGAGGTTCATCGTCTCGCCGAACGTGCCCTGGTTCGACGCGCCGTCGCCGAACTGGCAGAGGGTCGCGTCGTCGGTGCCGAGGTAGTCCGACGCCAGCGCGAAGCCGGCCGCCAGCGGCAGGTTGCCGCCGACGATCCCGTATCCGCCCATGAACCGGCGCTCGAGATCGAACATGTGCATCGATCCGCCGCGTCCCTTGCAGAGCCCGTCGACGCGCCCGAAGAGCTCGGCCATCACCTTGTTCGGATCGCTGCCGCGCGCGAGCGTGTGGCCGTGCGAGCGATACGTCGAGATGAGGTAGTCGCGGTCGCGCAGCGCGCGCGTGGAACCCACGATCGTCGCCTCCTCACCGATCGCGAGGTGTAGGAAGCCGCCGACCTTGGCCTTGGCGTACATCTCGCCGGCGCGCTCCTCGAAGCGGCGGATGAGCATCATCGTCGTAAGCCATTCGATGGCGGCCTCGGGCTCGGGAAGCCCTGCCTGCTCGGTGGATGGCGCGACGCGCTCGGTCATCGGATGATTCAGGGTATCGGCCCGCGAGCGGGCGCAAACGAACGGTACTCGCGCTCCACCACGCTGACGCTCCGGCTGCGGTGCCGCTACCTCTTGTCAGCGGTCTGGCCGCCGGCGGCGGCCGAGAATCTAATCGGTACCGGCCCAGCGATCGACGAACTCCTCGACCTCGAGGCTCGCGAGCTCCTCGCGCAGCCGGCGCGCGCGCTTGGCGGCCTCGGGGGCCGGCAGATCCCAGAACAGGACGACCTCGCCGGAGGCGACGTCGACGACCTCGAGGTGGTCGATGCGCGCCGGGTCGAGGCTCGCTGGCCGGCGGCTGGACCGGGTGTGCAGCAGGCGGTAGCTGCGGTTGGCGCGCATAAGGCTCGACGCTACGCGATCGCGGCTCCGGCCGCGTCGTCAAGCGCGTCGTCGCCTTGGAAGACGCGGCCGTCGGGCAGCCACACGGCCGGCACGTCACCGACCCCGCGTGCCGCGGCGTGCGCGGTCGCCTCCTCGAGCGCGCGCCGCACCGACTGCAGCGCGGCACCCTTTGCGACCGCATTGGGATGCAGCTCGCACGCGGCGGCCGCGATGAGGACGTTGTCGGCGACGCCGAGATCGCGCCCGGCGGCGAACGCCTGCCGAAAGGCCGCCAGCGAGAACGCGACGGCGCGCCCGATCTGGCGCGCGTAGGTCGCCACGCGCATCGCGTAGGCGGTGTCGCAGGGAAAGGGCTCCGGCCAGCGCACGGGCTGCAGGCCGCGTCGTGACGCGACACGCTCGATCCGGTCGCGGAACGCCTCCAGGTCGGTCTGGCAGCGAAAGCCCTCCAGCGTGTCGGCGCCCGGCAGATCCCGCCCGTTCACCGGGATCCACTCGGCGCCTGGAAGCAACTCGAGGACACGCTCGGCGGCGAGGTACGCCTCGGGGCTGACGAGGTCGTAGTAGAAGGCCGCGCGCGCGGCGTCGGTCTGCACGAGGCGCCTACCCGTGGATGAGCCAGCCGTCGGCGTCGCGGGCGGCCTCCATGACCGCCTCCGACAGCGTCGGGTGGCCGTGGACCATGCGGGCGACCTCGATGAACCCGCCCTCGAGCGCGCGCACGTTGACGAGCTCCTGGATGAGCTCCGTCGCCTTCGTGCCGACGATGTGCCCGCCGAGCAGCTCGCCGTAGCGGCGGTCGCCGATGATCTTCACCATGCCCGTGCGATCGCCGTACACCGTTCCCGCGCCGACGGCGCCGAAGCCCGTCTTGCCGACGACGACGTCGTGGCCGGCGTCGCGCGCCTGCTGCTCGGTGAGCCCGAAGCTCGCGACGTTGGGCGCACAGAACGTCGCGCGCGGGATGTCGACGTGCACGAGCGGGTGGGTCTCGATGCCGGCGGCGTCCTCCGCCGCGATGATGCCCTCGTCGGAGGCTTTGTGCGCGAGCGCGGGGCCGGGAACGAGGTCGCCGATGGCGTAGACGCCCGCCAGCGAAGTGCGCAGCGCGCCGTCGACGGCGATCAGGCCGGTGTCGGTGAGCGAGATGCCGGCGTCCTCGAGGCCGAGGTTCTCGACATCGGCACCGCGCCCGGCGGCGATCACGAGCCACTCGGCCTCGGCGGCTTCGCCCGCGACCGTGAACGCGACGCCGTCGGCGCCCGGTTCGACGTTCTCGACGAACACCCCCGTCCGGACCTTGATCCCCTGCTTCTTGAAGCCGCGCTCGGCAACGTTGGAGATGTCGGGGTCCTCGGTCGGCAGCACGCGGTCAAGGCCCTCGTAGAGCGTGACGTCGCTGCCCAGGCGCGCGTAGGCGGAGGCGATCTCGGTGCCGGAGGCGCCGGCGCCGACGACGGCCATCGTCTTGGGCAGCTGCTCGAGCGCCCACGCCTCCTCGGTGCCGATCACGCGGCCGCCGAAGCGGGTGCCGGGCAGCGGTCGCTTCACCGACCCCGTCGCGAGGATGACGGTCGTCGCCGCGATGTCGGTGCCGTCGAAGTTGCTGCCGACCTTGACGTTGCCCTCGTCGGTCACGACGCCGTGGCCCTCGATGACGTCGACGGCGTTCTTCTTCATGAGGCCGGCGACGCCGCCGGTCAGCGTCTTGACGACCTTGTTGCGCCGCTCTGCGACAGCCGCGAAGTCGACGCTCGGGTCGGCGACGGTGATGCCGAAGGCGGCGGCGTCGCGGATGTCGCCGAGGACATCCGCCACGCGCAGGACCGCCTTGGCGGGAATGCACGCGTAGTTCAGGCAGCGCCCGCCGATCCGGTCAGACTCGACCACCGCGGTCTTCATCCCGAGCTGAGCGGCGCGGATGGCGGCGACGTAGCCGCCGGGCCCCGAGCCGATGACGATGCAGTCGTATGAGCGTTCCGCCATGGTCGGTCGAGCCTATCGAGCGGCTGCGAGCCACCGCTGGCGCCGGGCTGAGCGAGGTGCTCGACCGGGGCCGGCGGCCGTGCCGGTCAGACGTCGGGCGGGCGCTTGGGCATCTGCAGCCGCGCCATCGCGTTGACGAGCTTCCAGAACAGCCACCCCAGCAGGCCGATCGCGACGACCGGAACGATCGCGTGCCACCACTCCTGCACGCCGATGAGGTACAGCGAGAAGAAGACGATCTGCAGGCCGAGGATCGTCTCGAACCCGAGCACGGCCCAGTACTGGCGCGCGAGCATGCCGAAGCCGGCCACGAGCAGCAGCGCGGTGGTGACGGCCGTGGTCAGCGACGGATCGCCGGTCGCCGACGAGATGTCGTTGCCGGTCAGCGCGGTGGCGGCGTTCGCGATCGCGAAGACGAAGGCGACGATCGCGGCGAACGTGACGATGCCGGGGCGCTCGCCGGGCGCGAGCGGCTCGAGGCTCGCGCGGACCTCGTCGTCGCGGCCGCGGCGGCGGGCGTAGCCGCGGCGCAGGGCGTCGTCGGGC
>DASYVZ010000316.1:0-5190 GCA_035936515.1 Solirubrobacteraceae bacterium
CACCCGAGCCGCCGCCTGCTGCGCCGCCACCGCCGGTTTCGCCGCCGCCGGGCTCGCCGCCGCCCGCCGCTTCGCCGCCCTCTGAGATCTCGCCGTCCCCGCCCGCGAGGAAGCAGCAGATCGCGACGTTGCTCGCCGACGTGGAGCGCAGGCCGATCGAGGACGTCGTGCAACTCACGACCGACCCGTCGCAGACCGAGCCGCCGGTCCAGCACATGAAGATGATCGTCACCGACGATCAGGACGCGCCACCTGACGAGGTGCGCAGGGTGCTCGCCTCCACTCGGCTGCGGGTCTCGAGCACCCCCGGCGCTGCCCCGAAGCTCTCGCCGCTCGGCGTCGTCGTCAACTTCTCCGCTGAGATCGAGGGTTTCCGGGGCAAGCAGTCCGTCGTGCGCTGGTCGCTGTTCGACGCCCGCGAGAGGACCCGGATGCCGCAGCCCTGGCTGCGCAATCGCGACGCGCTGCGACTCGTTCCCGAGGCGGGATCCGATCGCGGCAGCCTCGCGGTGTGGGTTCCGCTGCCGCGCGAGCGCGGCCCGTACTTCGTCAGGCTCGAGCTGATCGACGATCGCGGCACCCGGCTCGCCAAGGCCGACACGAAGAGCTTCGACCGCTGAGGCCGCGACTGCCACTGTTCGGGGGCGAGCGCGTGGCGCCGCAGGGGCCGCGTGAGCTGCTGCCCCGCATCGCCGTGCCGACTGCTGGCCTGGCTCACCGCTCAGCGTGGCACGCCGGTTCGAGCAGGCGATCGCCGGCTCGAAGCTCGTCGTGATCCATGCCTTATCGACATGGGGCGGTCGCCTCGCAATCGCGCAAGCACAGCGAGGGGTTGATGAGACGGCAGCTGCATGAGCGCGCGACGCTCGCGCTCACACCGATCGCGTGGTCATCGCGCAGGTCCCGAACGCTGGACGGAGCATCCTGAACGGTCTGTTTACATAACGCGCATTATCGGGCATGAAATTGTTGTGACCGGAGGCCCGGGTGGTTCGGTCCGACGGCGGTCGTAGCGTCCTCGGCTCCGGAACAGGGGCTCTCTGGGAGAACGCAGGTATGGGCAGGCCGCTATTCGCCCGATGGGCTGCGAGCCCGGGATTATCGATGGCCGCCCTTGCGACTGGTCCGGCTGGGCCGCGAGCCCGAATCCGTCTGTGTCGTTCTTGCCCGCCTGTCTCCCGACCGGTCAACGAGGTCAGGAGGTCAGCTTGCGGTTTATCGGCCTGGACGTCCATCGCGACTTCTGTGATGTCGCGATCTATGAGAACGGCAAGGTTCGCTCGGCCGGGCGTGTCGCCAGCTCGCCCGAGCAACTGCAGCTGTTTGCGCAGAGCCTGTGTCGCGACGATCACGTTGCGCTGGAGACCACCGGCAACGCGCTGAGCATCGCCAGGATCCTCGAGCCGCACGTTGGTGGCGTGCTCGTCGCCGACACGCGCCACGTCCGCGCGATGACGCACGCCAAAGTCAAGAACGACCGCATCGACGCGCAGCTGATCGCGAAGCTGCTCGCTGCCGGCATGCTGCCCGGCACCTGGGTCTGCGACGAGCAGACCAGGATCCTGCGCCGCCAGATCACGAGGCGCTCGCAGCTGGTCAGGGGCCGCACCCGCGCGCGCAATCAGATCCACGCGGTGGTGATCAGAAACCTCGGCGGCCGCGCGCCCGCCAGCGACACGTTCGGCAACAAAGGCCGCGCCTGGCTCGCGACGCTTGACCTACCCGCTGATGAGCGCGCGATGGTCGACAGCTGCCTGCGCGAGGGCGACTTCCTCACCGCCGAGCTCGCGCGCGTGGACCGCGACATCGCCCAGTACGCCGTCGGCTGCACAGCGATCCGCCGGCTGATGACGATCCCCGGCGTCAACGTCACGACTGCGGCGACGTTGATGGCCACGATCGGGCGCATCGACCGGTTCCCCTCGCCTCGCCACCTCGTCGGCTACCTCGGTCTTGACCCACGCAGCCGCCAGTCCGGTGTCTCACCGATCCACGAGGGCCACATCTCCAAGCAAGGCTCGGCCTCCGCGCGCCACGTGCTCTGCGAGGCCGCGCACGCCACGATGCGCTCCCCCGGTCCGCTGCGGGCGTTCGGTCAGCGCGTCCGATCGCGCCGCGGCAGCAAGATCGCAACGGTCGCCGTCGCGCGCAAGCTCGCCTGCCTCACTTGGCAGCTGCTCACCAAACAGCAGGACTACATCTACGAGCGGCCCGCGCTGACGTTCCGCAAGCTACGCCGACTCGAACTCGCCGCCGGCGCCGCGAAGCGCTCAAATCCCCGCGGCAGCCGCGGACCGGCCACACCCGACACCCCGGCCCAATGGGCCACCGAACGCGAAGCCGCACTCGACGTCGAGGAGCGCTACCGCTCCGCCGTCGCCGACTGGAAGCCCCAGCGACCTCCCTCAGAAGTCACTTGACTACATCCGTCGAGCGCTCGACGTGAGACGGCCCGTGATGCCCACGCGGCTTCATCGTCACGACGCTGTCGTGCGGACGGTCCAGTTCGCGCCGCCGTCGGTTGATCGCTTGACGGTGCCATCGGTCAATGCGGCGTAGAGGTCGTCCTTGTGGCCGATGAACGCAGCCGGCTGGCCGCCGATCGAGCCCTGGGTCTGCCAGTTGGCGCCGGCGTCGGAGCTGAGCAGCACCTGGCCTTGGCCGTCGACGAGATACAGCCGCGAGCGCGCCGGCCAGGCCAGCAGGCCGCCGAGGTCATCGCGCAACGGCCGCCAGCGGCGCCCCTCGTCGGGTGAGATGAAGATCCCCCCTTCGGTCGAGGCGACGACGCGAGAGGAGTCCTTCGGGTCGACCGCGAGGCCGAAGACGCCGGCCGGCGGCTTGCGTTCAGCCCAGTCCCGCCCGCCGTTGCCGGAGACCATCAGGCGTCCCTGCGTGCCGTCAAAGCCGTAGATCCTGTCGTCGGAATCCTCCAGGACGTGAAAGTCAGCATCGCCGAGCAAGGAGACGTT
Source organism: Solirubrobacteraceae bacterium (assembly GCA_035936515.1). Classification (GTDB taxonomy): domain Bacteria; phylum Actinomycetota; class Thermoleophilia; order Solirubrobacterales; family Solirubrobacteraceae; genus CADCVQ01. The sequence goes on from DASYVZ010000316.1 coordinate 2,973, forward strand.
CTTCCACGTCTCACCGCCGTCGCGTGACTCGATCAGCCCGAGGTTGCCGGGAAGGTCCTGTCCCGGTCCGGGATGGCCGGAGCCGATGAAGTGGTCGGCGCCGACGACGGAGAAGCCCATGATGTCCTGCTCTGTCTCGCCCACCTGCTCGGGCCGCGTCTGATCGCGCGCCGCGGCAAACAGGCCGTTGTGGGTCGCGATGAACAGGCGGCCGTCGCCGGGGTTGATGCCAAGGCCGTGAATGTGCTCCAGCGCGGGGCCCTGCTCGTGCGCCGCACCGTCTTCGCCCGCGCCGGCGGACGGCGACTCGTCTTCGCCGCAGGCGACGAGGAGGCTCGTGGCGCCCAGCAGCGCGAGCGTGCCCAGCAGGCACAGAAGGGCGCGTGGCTTAGCCACGGGCGAGGCGCCGCAGCTGCTCGCGGCGTTCGGGATCGAGCTGGTCCATCTGGCGCGCGAAGTGCACGAGCGCGGCCTCGCCGTAGTTTTCGACGAGCGCGCCTACCTCGGCGGCGGCACGCGCCTCGAGATACTCATCGCGCGTCATCGCCGGCTTGTAGATGTCCGTTCTGCCGTCCCGGCGGCGTATCAGCAGCCCCTTCCTGTCCAGTCGCGCCATCGTCGTCATGACGGTCGTGTACTTGCGCTGCTTGTCGGAGCGCTTGTTGAGCGCCTCGAGGATCGAGCGCACGTTGCATTCACCGTGCTCCCAGATGAGCTCCATCAGCTCGGACTCAAGCTGATGCAGCCCTGGTGGGACGTTGCTTGCAGCGGGCGACATCAACGCTGCACGCTAGCGTCGCGCCGTCGCTGCGCCGGCTCGTCGGGGTAGCTCGCGCGGTCAAGCTGCGCCGCCAGCACGCGCTGGCGCTCGCGCAATGCGGCGATCTCGCACGCCTCGCGTGGCGGGCAGCAGGCGGCGCGCTTCCCGCGGCGCATCTCCCACAGCATGTACAGCGGGCAGACCAGCGCGGCGGCGACGATCACGATCAGCAGCGTGACCGTCACGAGCGCCGAGCGACCGGCTCGTCGCGACCTTCGATGCGCTCAAGCTCGGCGCCGAGGCGGCGGTGCTCCTCGCGCAGTCGCTCGACGCTCGCAGCACGCTCGGGCTGCTCCGCCGGTCGGTCGTTGCGCATCCCTTTGGCCATGAACCACATCATCCCCCCCATGAGCACCGGGCAGGCCAGCACGGCGAGTGCGACAGCAATCCCTTCCATCGTGTGCTCCTTTCGCAAAGCAGTTCTACGATCCAGCATAGTAGACGCGCTGCGCGACCTCGCCCTCCACCCCGGTTGCCGCTCGACGGTGCCGTTGTCTTGTCGGCGATGTGGCTACGCGTCGCCGCCCTGCACTACTCGCTGCGTAGTTGGATGAGCGAGAAGGCTACGCGACTTCGACTACGCGCCGTAGTAGCCAGGCGGCTCGGACGCGAAGCGCCGGCCGGTGACCCGGGACCAGCCCGCCTGACGGACCTACTAATCCTCGTCGTAGACCGTCTGACAGACCGCTACGATGGCCTTCGGTGACGGGCTCAGATCCGATGTTCATCCCGCCGGTGCTGCATGAGCTCGAGTCCGAGGTCAAGGAGGAGGTGTGGGGCCAGGCGCGCGCCGAGGCGGAGGTTGGCGCGCTGGTCGAGCAGTACGGCGACGCGGCGCTGGTGCACTTTGCCCGCCGGATGGCGTCGCTGGATCCCCAGCGCCGCCAGCAGCTCAACGAGCTCGCTCGCAGTGGCTAAGGCGCGCGCGGTATTCCTGCTGCAGGTCTCGCTCGGCGTCACCGGCATTGCCACTGTGGGGTTGGCGTTCGCGGCGGCCGTTGGCGGCGTGTCGCTGCGCCCGCCGTCGGCCGAGGCGCTGTGGGCGGCGTGTCAGGCGGTGGTCATCCCCGACGTCTCGCTCGCCGGAGCTCTCTCGCTGGTTCTCGGAATGCTGTCCTTCGCCGTGATCGGGCTGGCGCTGGCGTCGGCCTGGCGCCAGCTGCGCGCCTCACGGCGCTTCGTGCGGGCACTCGACATCGTCGAGCGGCGCTCCGTCGACGACATCACGGTGGTGGTCGCCGACGAGCAGCAGCCGGTCGCGTTCTGCGCTGGCCTGATTTCATCCCGGATCTACGTCTCGACGGGCGCGCTGGCGGCGCTTGACGGCGACGAGCTGCAGGCCGTTGTGACGCACGAGCGCCATCACGCGCGCCAGCGCGACCCGTTGCGGATCTTCGT
>DASYVZ010000317.1:0-2996 GCA_035936515.1 Solirubrobacteraceae bacterium
GTTCCAGGCATCGCAGCCGGGGCACTGCCCGTGCCAGCGCACGCTGCTGTGCCCGCACTGCGAGCAGACGTGGACGGTGGTGGGGCGAGGCATCCGCTCACCCTAGGCTGCCGACCCGACGACTTCGCCCCCGTCAGCGGCCGGCGGTGGCGTCGAGCGCCGCGCACACGTCGGCGACGAGATCATCGGCATCCTCGATCCCGGCGCTCATGCGCGTGAATCCCGGTGAGACGTCGTCGATGCCCCAGCGCAGGCGCCGCTCCGCCGAGGAGTGCACACCGCCGAAGCTCGTCGCCTCGGCGACCAGCGTTGCCGCCGCGAGGAACGCCTGCGCCCGCTCCTCGCTCTGCAGGTCGAAGCACAGGACGCTGCCGAAGCGCTCGCCGCCGAAGTTGTGCACCGCGAGCGCGTGGCCGGGGTCGTCCGGCAGGCCGGGATAGCGCACGTCGCGCACGTCGTCGCGCGCCGCGAGCGCCCGCGCGAGCGCAAGCGCGTTGGCGCACTGGCGCTCGTTGCGCACGTCGAGGGTCGCGAGCGACCGGTGCGCCAGCCACGCCTCGAACGGCCCGGCGATCGCGCCGGTCAGGCTGCGCCACGCCCGCGCGCGCTCCGCGACGGCCGGATCGGCGGCCGCGACGTAGCCGAGCACGAGGTCGCTGTGGCCGGTGAGCCCTTTCGAGGCACTCGACACCGACAGGTCGGCGCCGAGTTCCAACGGCCGTTGCAGCAGCGGCGTGGCCAGCGTGTTGTCGACCGCCAGCAGTGCCCCCTCCGCGTGCGCGGCTGCGACCAGCGCCGCGACGTCGAGCACGGCGAGGCCGGGGTTCGACGGGGTCTCGATCCACGCCAGCGTCGCGCCGGGCAACGCGGCGGCGATCGCGTCGGCGTCCGTCGCCACGACGCGAACCTCGATCCCGCGCGGGCGCAGCTGCTCGAGCGCGATCGTCGTCACACCGGGATAGCCGTCGGCCGGTACGACGACCACATCGCCCGGGCCGAGCATGGGCAGCAGCACGGCCGCGACGGCGGCGAGGCCGGAGCCGAAGAGCACCGCCTCGCCGCCCTCGAGCTCGCCGAGCGCATCCTCGTAGCCCGTCCACGTGGGGTTGGCGTAGCGCCCATAGCCGTACGCGGAGGCGTCGCTGGGGCCAATCAGGTGATACGGCGCCGCGAGCGTCGGCCCGGGGAGAAACGGCGTGCCCTGCGCGGGGGCGGGCAGGCCGGCGTGCACCACGCGGGTGGCGGCGGTTCCGGCGCCCCGCGGGCGCTGCACGCCCCCGTCACCCGGCGGCGGCCACTGGCTCATGCGGATGATCCTACGCGGCGGCGGCGACAGCGGCGACGGGCGCGGGTGCGGCTGCTGCCGGTCGAACAGCCGTCCAGCCGTCGTCGAGCGCGTCGTATCGTGGGCCGGTGCCACAGATCGCGACCGAAGCCGCCGAACAGCTCTACGCGCGCTGGAACGCGCACGGGCTCGAAGCCCTCACCGACAGCGTCCATCCCGAGGTCGAGCTCGTCTGCGACCCGCTGCGCCCGGCCGAGACGGCACTGCGCGGCCTCGACGGCTGGCGCCAGTGGGCCGCGCGCTGGGACGACGGCTACGAGACGATGCAGATCAGGACCGACGGCGTCATCCCGATGGGCGACGACAACGCGCTCGCGCTCGTCTCGATCACCGCGACACCGCGCGGCAGCGCGCAGGAGCTGTGCTGGGCGGCCGCGCACCTGTGGACGTTCCGCGACGGCCAGATCGCGCGCTGGGAGCCGCACGTGGACCTCGACATCGCGCGCGGCACGCTGCTGTAGCGCGCCGCGGAACGATCGAGGGCGGCCCCTCGGCCGCCCCCGTTCAGACCTTCACGTTCACAGGACGGAGTCAGTCCTCCGTGGGCTCCTCGAGCGTCGGCTGGTCCAGCGCTCCGCCGGGCTCGGCCGGACCCTCGCCCTCGCCCCCGGTCGCCTCCGCGGCGGTCCCGCCGCCCACGGCAGCCGGCACCTTCGTCGGCTCGACGACCGTGAGGGAGACCTCGCGGTCGTCCTCGTCGGGCGCCTTCTCGACCATGACCGTCGCCCCGGGCGTCAGCTCGGCGCGCAGCACGAAGTCGGCCAGCGGATCCTCGATGTAGCGCTGGATCGCCCGGCGCAGCGGGCGGGCGCCCATCGCGGGATCCCACCCCTTGTCGACGAGCAGGTCCTTGGCCTCGTCGGTCAGCTCGAGCTGCAGCCCCCGCTCGGCCATCGACTCGCGGATCCGTCGCAGCAGGAGGTCGACGATCTGCTTGATCTCGTCCTTCTGGAGCTTGTGGAAGACGATGACGTCGTCGATCCGGTTGAGGAACTCGGGCCGGAAGACCTTCTTGAGCTCGCCCATGATCCGGTTCTTCATGTCGTCGTACGTGATGCCGGTCTCGTCGTCGCTGACCGCGAAGCCCAACGGCGTGTTGCGGGCGATCTCGGAGGCGCCGATGTTCGACGTCATGATCACGATCGCGTGCCGGAAGTCCACCGTGCGGCCCTGCGAGTCGGTCAAGCGACCGTCCTCGAGGATCTGCAGGAGGATGTTGAACACGTCCGGGTGCGCCTTCTCGATCTCGTCGAGCAGGAGCACGCAGTACGGCTTGCGCCGCACGGCCTCGGTGAGCTGGCCGCCCTCGTCGAAGCCGATGTAGCCCGGAGGCGAGCCGACGAGCCGAGACACGGAGTGCTTCTCCATGTACTCCGACATGTCGACGCGGACCATCGCGTCCTCGTCGCCGAACAGGAACTCGGCGAGCGTGCGGGCGAGCTCGGTCTTGCCGACGCCGGACGGGCCGAGGAACACGAAGGAGCCGGTCGGCCGCTTCGGGTCCTTCAGCCCGGCGCGGGAGCGGCGGATCGCCTTCGAGATGACCTCGACGGCGGCCTGCTGGCCGATGACGCGCTTGTGGAGCTCTTCCTCCATCCGCATGAGCTTCGCCGTCTCCGCCTCGGTGAGCTTGAAGACGGGGATGCCGGTC
>DASYVZ010000318.1:0-2719 GCA_035936515.1 Solirubrobacteraceae bacterium
CCCTGATCGCGATCGCGGGCGCGGCCACGGCCACGGCCGCCCCGGCGCGAACGCCGCGCCGGCTTGTCATCGGCCTCGGCGGCATCCGACGCGGTCGCGACGGCGTCGTCGCCACCCGCCGCGGACTCCGCCTCGTCGCCGTTGCTGCCCTGGCGCTCGACGATCGCGGCGACGAGGTCGGCCTTGCGCAGGCGGCGGAAGCCGTCCAGACCGAGCTCAGACGCGATCTCGTGCAGGTCGGCGAGGGTGCTGGACTCCAGAGCGGAGCGAGAGATGACGGACATGTGCTTCTCCTGTGAATCGTCGGTTGGCGTCCGGCCGCGTTGGACAGCGGCCGGCGACTCGTGTGCCCTGCACGGTAGCGCCATCGGCGGCCGCCGTCAGCGACTGTGGCGAATCTCGTCGGTCAAGGCCAGCCGCGGATCGACCGTGCGCTCGCCGCGCAGCGCCGCGCGGACGGTGAGAAAGTCAGCGGCCGCGGCCACGTCGTGGACGCGCAGGATCTGCGCCCTCGCATCCACCCCGTGGGCGATCGCCGCAAGCGTTCCCGCCCCCCGATCACGCGGCGCGCGGCCGGTCAGCGCGCCGACGAAGTCCTTGCGTGAGACCGCCAGCAGCAGCGGTCGCCCGAGCGAGTGCAGCTCCTCGAGGCGGCCGAGCAGCTCGATCGTCTGCGCGGGCGTCTTGGCGAAGTCCGGCCCCGGATCGAGGATGAGCTGCTCCTCGCGCAGCCCCCGCGAGCGCGCCAGGGCCATGCGCTCGCGCAGGAACGAGATGGCGTCGGCGGTGACGTCCTCGTACAGATCCGGATCCTGCAGGCGCTGCTTGGGCGCGGCGCGCGTGTGCATGAGCACGAGCGCTGCCCCCGTCGCGGCGCAGACATCGGCCAGCTCGGGGTCGGCCAGGCCGCTGACGTCGTTGACGATCGCCGCGCCCGCCTGGAGCGCCGCCGCTGCGACCGCCGACTTGTAGGTGTCGACCGAGACGACCGCGCCGAGGTCGCCGGCGAGCCGCGAGATCAGGGGCACGACGCGCTCGATCTCCTCCTCGACCCCCACCGCCGGGCGCAGCGTGATGCCCGACTCGCCGCCGACGTCGAGGATGTCGGCACCCGCCGCCAGCAGCTGCCGCCCGAGCTCAACCCGCGCCTCCAGATCCGGATAGGCGCCCGCATCGGAGAATGAGTCCGGCGACGCGTTGACGATCCCCATCAGCCACGGCCGGGCGCCGAGCGCGAGCGTGCGACCCGCGACGGCGACGGTGTGGGAGGCCACGCGAAGCCGCTAGCGCACGCGCACGGTGCGCCGCGACGTGCGCTCGTTGCCGGCGCGGTCGCTCGCGGTGATCTGCAGCGGATAGCTCCCGCTGCGCCGGTAGCGATGCGAGGCGCGCACGGCGGACGAGCCCCGAGCGCCCTTCGTGCGGTCACCCCACGACACGACGATCGATCGCACGCCGGCCGCGGTGCGCCCGCGCAGGCCCGGGTCGCGGGCGCGCACCGACAGCGTGACGACGCGCCCCGTGCGCTGGTAGCGCACGACGAGCGACGGGGCACGGGCGTCGACGCGCAGCGTGCGCGTGCGGGCGGACTTGCTCTGCCCGCGCACGTCGACGGCGACGACCTGCCAGCGATGCCTTCCCGCCGACAGTGGAGCCGGGAGCCGCAGGAAGGTATCCGTCGTCTCCCCCACGGGCCTGCCGTCGACGGAGACGACGTAGCGGAGCGGCCCCCAGAGGTTGAACGACGGCTTCCAGCTCAGCCTCGGATGCGCCGGCTGGCAGCAGCGCTGCGACGTGTAGCCCGCGAAGAAGCCCGGCGGGCGGTCGAGGTAGCCCGCGACGATCCGCCGGTCCTCCGGACCGCCCTGCACCCAGGCGACGACCGCACCGCTCGAACGGTCCGCCGCCACGTCGAAGCCGAGGGCGGGAGCGACCGCGCCGAACTCCGGCCGCGACAGCAGCGCCTCAGGCCCGACCTTGCGGTCCTCGATCGTGCGCACACGGACGTACGGCGGCTCGCCGGCGCCGCCGAGGACGGCGCCGATCAGACCGTCGTTGTTCTCGGCGACCGCCGGCACGACGGCAGGGGTCGCCACGCTCGGGACGAACAGCCGCCCGCCGGCGCCGAACACGTCGCGGTCGGTCATCGCCATCATCGGCTGCCCGGTCTGGGCGCCGGTCGTCACCGCGATGGCCACGCCGCGGCCGTTGAGGTCGATCCGCGGCGCGCCAACAGGCTCGCCGGCCGGCTCGTCGACGGCGACGGGTGGATCGAAGCCGGTCCCGCGCTGGCGGCGCGCGAGGATCCGCGAGCCGCCGTCGGCGAAGTGCTGGCGAAAGACGACCCACGCGTAGCTCGAATCGTCCTCGGCGTCGATGTCGGGCAGGTCGGACGCGTCCGCCACGCGTCCCTCGAAGGACGGCGGGGTGAGGTCCTGCGGCGCGGTCGACAGCCCGCCGCCGAACATCTTGCGCGCGAACACACGGCCGGCTTCGCCCCACGTGACGACGCCGACGCCGTCGGCCGAGACCGCGACGCGCGAGCGGCCGGCCCCGACGCCTGCCGCGCGCGCGGGATCGACGTCAGCCGCCTGCTCGAGGAGGCTCCAGGCGTTCGTCCGGCGATCCAGCCGCGCGATCCGCACGTCGCCGCCCGAGGTGAAGCTCGCGTATGCCGTCCCGTTGATCGACAGGTCGGCGGCGGGGTCGGAGCCGGCGC
>DASYVZ010000319.1:0-2955 GCA_035936515.1 Solirubrobacteraceae bacterium
GCCGAACGCGCGCCGGACGCAGGTGACGGCCCACCCCTTGCCGATGTCCGCCGCGCCCGCTGTAATGGCGGAACGCGAGCAGCTACTTATCGCGGGTTTAGCGTTCGGCGCCGATTCCCGATAGTCTGCCGCGCACGCGCACCGGGCTCGCGTATTCGGGACACCTCCAGGGGGGAGATGCAGGGACACATGCACCACAAGCGCAGGCTTCTCATCGCCTTGGCCATGACCGGCGGTATCGGCGTCGGTCTTGGGACCATCGCGTCACCTGCGGCGGCCGACCTCCGCACATTCGAGGTCACGCTGCTCGGCAACATCAAACGGACCGTGACGCTGGACATCCCTGCCGACACGCCACTGAGCCGAGTCCAGATCCCAGGCCTGCCGGGCCCGCTTCTGAAACTCGTCGAGATCACCTCCTCTTCTTCTCCCGGCACAGCCGGTGGCCCGCTGCTGTCCGTCAAGCCCACGGCGCCCGCGCAAGATGCTCCGGCGGCCGCTCCCGCGAGCCCAGCCGCAGAGGCGCAGGATCCCCTCCTGGCGCCGAAGGCGGGCAAGAACAAGAAGGGCAAGCCCGCCGGTCAGCCCGTCTTCGACTCCGCCGGTCGCCTTCTGAACCCGAAGAAGGCCGAGCGCGAGCGCCCGACCAAGACCCGGCTGCGTCACTCCAACGGCGTGCCGACCCTCACGAACCCGGCGCTGTCGCTGGCGACCCTGGGGCCGGTGCCCGTCGGCGTCCCGAACTTCTTCATCAACAAGTTCCGCATCCCCCCGTTCCTGCTGTCGATCTACCAGGCCGCCGGCATCCAGTACGGCGTGCGCTGGGAGGTCCTGGCCGCGATCAACGAGATCGAGACCGACTACGGCCGCAACCTCAACGTGTCATCCGCCGGCGCCATGGGCTGGATGCAGTTCATCCCGTCGAGCTGGAAGTCCTTCGGCGTCGATGCCAACGGCGACGGCAAGAAGGACCCGTACAACCCGGTCGACGCGATCTTCGCGGCCGCGCGCTACCTCAAGGCGGCGGGCGCCGATCAGGATCTGCGCAAGGCGATCTTCGCCTACAACCACGCCGACTGGTACGTCGACTCGGTGCTCATGCGGGCGCGCTTCATCGGCGGCATGCCGGCCGACCTCGTCGGGTCGCTGAGCGGCCTGACCCAGGGCCGGTTCCCGGTTCACGCCAAGGCGCGTTACGCCGACGACATCTCCGAGCGCGAGGCCAACCGCCGCGTCGCCCGCGGCAAGAACGCCGCGCTGCCGGTCGAGTCGAACACCACCCGTCGCGGGATCAACATCTTCGCGAAGGCGGGGTCGCCGGCGATCGCCGTTCAGGACGGCAAGATCGTCAAGGTGGGCCAGAACAGCCGCCTCGGCAACTTCGTGATGCTGCGCGACGTCTACGGCAACACCTACACGTACGCGGGGCTGAAGAAGGTCGCGTCGCAGGTACCGGTGCCGAAGGAGAAGACGCAGAGCAAGGAGTCGATCGCCAAGGAGCTCGCGCTTCCGAAGGCCGAAGCAGCGCCGAAGGAGCCCGCCAGCGCCGGCTCGAACAAGGTCAGGTCCGCGGCGAAGAAGGCCAAGTCCGCGGCGAAGAAGGCCACGGCTCCCGTCGTCGACGCGACGGCGAAGGTCACGAAGGAGCGCCTGTTCGCCAACCCGACGCGCCCCAAGGCGATGTCGGCCGGCGGTAAGGAGCAGCTCCTCGAGTCCGAGTCCGCGCTGTCGGATGGCAGGAGCATCAAGTCGTACTTCACCGGGGTCTACGGCCTCAACCGCGACGACGTGGTCCTCAAGAGCCTCGTTCCCGGCCGCCGCGTCATCGCGGGCACCGTCCTCGGCCGCATTGGCACGACGTCGAAGAACGTCGCGCCGCACATGCTGTTCGAGATCCGGCCGGCCGGCCGCGGTGCTCCGCGGATCGACCCGAAGCCGATCCTCGACGGCTGGAAGCTGCTCGAGTCCACCGCGATCTACCGGGCACAGGGCAAGAACCCGTTCTTCGGGGAGAACGCCCAGGGCGCCACGATCGGCCAGATCCTGCTGATGAGCAAGGACACGCTCATCCAGCGCGTGCTGGCCAACCCGCGGATCGACCTGTACTCCTGCGGTCGCCGCGACGTCCAGGCCGGAGTCGTCGACGCCCGCGTCCTCCGGACGCTCGAGTTCCTCGCTGCGTCAGGCCTGAAGCCGACGGTCACCTCGCTGCGCTGCGGCCACGGCTTCTACACCTCGAGCGGCAACGTCTCGGCGCACTCGTCGGGCAACGCCGTCGACATCGCCAAGATCAACGGCATCCCGATCATGGGCAACCAGGGCGGGGGCTCGATCACCGACATCGCCGTGCGCCGTCTGCTGACGCTGCAGGGCACGATGCAGCCCGCGCAGATCATCACGCTGATGGCGTACGAGGGGGCGGCGAACACGCTGGCGATGGGCGATCACGCCGATCACATCCACGTCGGCTTCCGCCCGCAGTTCGATCCGCGCAAGGGCGGCAAGATGACCGAGTCGATCCTCAAGCCGTCGCAGTGGATCAAGCTCATCGATCGCCTCGGCCAGATCGACAACCCGACGGTGAAGCTCGCGCCGTCGAAGTACGCGATCAAGGCGACGGAGTTCGGGCGCGCCAGCCACGCGCACAAGGGCGAGTAGCCGTCAGCCGAAATAGGACGCACCCGAAACCGCCGTGACTTCCGAGTCGCGGCGGTTTCGCTTTGTGCAGTTCGAATTCCCCTGGACGCTCGGCCCCGAGCCGGGCCGCTACACGATCCGCGAGCAGCTCGGCGAAGCTCCCGCCTACGTCCTCGTGATCAACCTCCTCGGCGCGCAGCAGCGCCGGCTGCTGCCGCGCCGCGCGCGCGCCACGGCTCCAGCGGCACCCGACCCTGCGCCTGAGCCCGTCGTGACGTCACGCGCGACGCTGATCGACGCCGCCGCCCTCGACGGCGC
>DASYVZ010000320.1:0-4933 GCA_035936515.1 Solirubrobacteraceae bacterium
CCTGTAGCCCTCGCCGCACCCCGCGCGCCATACTCGCGCGGTGCTCGGCCGCACCCTTACCGCCGCTGCCCGCATCCGCGCACGCCTCGGGTCGGCGTCGCCGCCGCGCGAGGAGCTCATCGCCCGCCACGCCGCCGGGCGCTCGTTCGTCGACGTCGGCTGCATGTGGACGATCCACGGGGCGCTGTGCTTCGCCGCCGAGGACGCGGGAGCGGCCAGCGTCACCGGCGTTGACGTCATGGGGGCGACCGATCGCTTCCGCGCCGAGGTGGCGCGGCGCGATTCGAAGGTGCGCTTCGTGCAGGGTGACCTGCATGACCCCGGGACCGTGGCGGCCGTCGGGCTGCACGACGTCGTGTGGTGCTCGGGCGTGCTCTACCACGCGCCGCATCCGCTGCTCACGCTGCAGCGCCTGCGCGAGCTGACGCGCGACACGCTGCTGCTGGCGACCGAGACGGTCGCCGAGACGCCCGGCCGGCGCGACACCCTCGTCATCGCCCCCGGTCCCGAGGAGCATCCCAACGCCGAGCCGGCGCGCGGGCCCGACGACGGCTACGGGCCGTGGTACTGGGGAATCTCGCCGTCGGCGCTGCGCACGATGCTGGCGCTGGCGGGCTTCGCCGTCGACGAAGAGCACCGCACGCCGTTTCACGTCACCGTCGTCGCCCACTGACGCGGCCGGCGGTTCGCACTCGCTGCGATCCGCACAAGCGCGCCGGCCCGTACCCTTGCGCGTATGTCCACACAAGAGCGCTTGACCGTCGCCCCGATCGTCGGCCCGGACGATCCCCGGCGCTACACCGACTCGGGCATCGAGATCCAGCCGCTCTACACCGAAGCGGACCTGCCCGACGACCTCGATCTCGGTGCACCCGGCGAGTTTCCGTACACCCGCGGCGTGCATGCCGAGATGTACCGCAAGCGGCCGTGGACGATGCGCCAGTACGCCGGCTACGCCTCGGCGACGGAGTCCAACGAGCGCTACAAGTACCTGCTCGCGCACGGTTCCACGGGGCTTTCGATGGCCTTCGACCTGCCGACGCAGCTCGGGCTGGATTCCGACGACGGGCGCTGCCTGGGCGAGGTCGGGCGCACCGGGGTCTCGATCGACACGATCGACGACATGCGCATGGTGTTCGACGGCATCCCGCTCAACGCGATCTCCACCTCGATGACGATCAACGCGCCCGCCACCGTGCTGCTCGCGCTGTACTCGCTGGTCGGCGAGGAGCAGGGCTGCCCGCTGGAGGAGCTGCGCGGAACGACGCAGAACGACGTGCTCAAGGAGTACATCGCGCGCGGGAACTTCATCTATCCACCCGAAGGCACGATGCGCCTGACGACGGACCTGTTCGCATACTGCAAGCAGTTCGTTCCGAAGTGGAACACGATCTCGATCTCGGGCTATCACTTTCGCGAGAAGGGGTGCTCCGCCGTCCAGGAGGTCGCGTTCACGTTGTGCAGCGCGATCGCCTACGTGCAGGCGGCGCTCGACACCGGACTCGAGGTCGACGAGTTCGCCCCCCGACTGGCGTTCTTCTTCAACGGCCACAACAACGTCTTCCAGGAGGTCGCGAAGTTCCGCGCCGTGCGCCGGATGTGGGCGCACATCATGCGCGACCGCTTCGGCGCGAAGGATCCCAAGTCGCTCAAGCTGCGCTTCCACACGCAGACCGGCGGCGTCACGCTGACCGCGCAGCAGCCGCAGAACAACGTCGTGCGCGTCGCGCTGCAGGGCTTCGCCGCGGTCTGCGGCGGCACGCAGTCGCTGCACACCAACGGCTTCGACGAGGCGCTCGCGCTGCCCTCCGAGCGGGCGGCGAAGATCGCGTTGCGCACGCAGCAGATCATCGCCCACGAGTCGGGCGCGACGGACACCGTCGACCCGTTCGCGGGCTCCTACTACGTCGAGGCGCTGACCGACGAGATCGAGGCCGCGGCCTACGAGCTGATCGCCAAGGTCGACGAGATGGGCGGCTCGGTCAACGCGATCGAGTTCATCACCAACGAGATCGACGAGTCCGCCTGGGGCTACCAGGAGCGCTACCGCCTCAAGCAGGACATCGTCGTCGGCGTCAACAAGTACGAGGACGAAGGCATCGAGATCGAGGACATCCTGCGCGTGGACCCGGCGACCGAGCAGGCGCAGCTCGACCGCCTGGCCGCCTTCAAGGCCAACCGCGACCACGCGCTCGTCGCGCAGCGCCTCGACGAGCTGCGCGCCGCGGCGCGCGGCCCGGAGAACCTCATGCACCCGATCCGCCAGGCGCTCAAGGACCGCTGCTCGATGGGCGAGGTGTGCAGCGCGATGAAGGACGTCTTCGGCGCGTACCGCCCGCGCGCCTGAGGCCGCCATCGGCGCCCAGCTGCGCAGCTCGCGCTCGGCGCGGGGGGTCCGGCAGGACTTCGCCCCCTGCGGGCGAACCTGAGTCGCATGAATTGATCGACCCGCCACGCCGGCTCGTGCAGTCGCCGCCGACGACCACCGTCGCCTGGGAGGGCGATTCGCGCAAGCGGCACGGTGGAGCGCGCGGCGGCCGGGTCGTGCCTTCTCGCGGGACTGAACGTCTCTGTGGCCAGAGCCTTGCCCCGTGCATGCACGCGCGGGGTGAGGCGAGCGCCATTACCCTTCATCTCGCGATGTCCAAGCGCCAGAAGGCCCCCGCCACGCACGAGAAGAAGCTCGCACAGCTGCTGGAGCTGCGCGAGACGACCGGCGCGACGAAGCGTGAGGCCGAGCGCAAGCAGCACGACCGCGGCCGCCTGAGCGCGCGCGAGCGCGTCGAGAAGCTGCTCGACCCCGGCTCCTTCCAAGAGCTCGACACGTTCACGCGCCACCGCACGCACGACTTCGAGATGCAGAAGAAGCGGCCCTGGGGCGACGCCGTGGTGACCGGCCACGGGACCATCGACGGGCGGCGCGTGTGCGTCTTCTCGCAGGACTTCTCGGTGTTCGGCGGGTCGCTCGGCGAGGTCATGTCGGAGAAGATGTGCAAGGTGATGGATCTGGCGGCGAAGGTCGGCTGCCCCGTCATCGGCATCAACGACTCCGGCGGCGCGCGGATCCAGGAGGGCGTCGTCTCGCTCGGCGGCTACGGCGAGGTCTTCATGCGCAACGTCAACTGCTCCGGGGTGATCCCGCAGATCAGCCTCGTCATGGGTCCGTGTGCCGGCGGCGCCGTCTACTCGCCCGCCATCACCGACTTCGTCTTCATGGTCAAGGGCAAGTCGCACATGTTCATCACGGGCCCCGAGGTCATCCGCACGGTGACCGGCGAGCAGGTCGAGTTCGAGGAGCTCGGCGGCGCCGAGACGCACAGCTCGCGCTCGGGCGTGGCGCACTTCGCCTGCGAGGACGAGGAGGCCTGCCTGCAGGACACGCGCTACCTGCTCAGCTTCCTGCCGTCCAACAACCTCGAGGCTCCCCCGCGCGTGCTGCCCACGGACGATCCGCTGCGGATGGAGCCCGAGCTCGACGAGGTCGTGCCGGCCAATCCGAACAAGCCCTACGACGTGCGGCTGGTCGCGCGCATGATCGTCGACGACGGCGAGTTCTACGAGGTCCACGAGGACTTCGCGCCGAACATCGTGTGCGGCTTCGCGCGGCTGGACGGCCATGCCGTCGGGATCGTCGCCAACCAGCCGGCGAGCAACGCCGGCGTGCTCGACATCGACGCCAGCGTGAAGGCGGCGCGCTTCGTGCGCACGTGCGACGCGTTCAACATCCCGCTCGTCGTGTTCGCCGACGTGCCCGGCTTCCTGCCCGGCGTCACGCAGGAGTGGGACGGGATCATCCGCCACGGCGCGAAGCTGCTCTACGCCTTCACTGAGGCGACCGTCCCGAAGATCACGATCATCACGCGCAAGGCGTACGGCGGCGCCTACGTCGTGATGGCCTCCAAGCACATCGGCGCCGACCTGAACCTGGCCTGGCCGACGGCGGAGGTCGCCGTGATGGGCCCCGAGGGCGCCGTGAGCATCATCTATCGCCGCGACATCGCCGGCTCGCCGACGCCGGAGGCCCGCCGCGAACGGCTGATGGACGACTACCGCGCCCGCTTCGCCAACCCGTACTCCGCCGCCGAGCGCGGGTACGTCGACGACGTGATCATCCCGCACGAGACGCGGCCCAAGCTGATCGCGGCGCTCGAGACCCTGCAGACCAAGCGCATCGAGCGCCCGAAGCGCAAGCACGGCAACATTCCGCTGTGACATCCCGCGCTCTGGCGCCGGCGCTGGCGCTGGCGCTGCTCGCCGGCGCGGTCCTGCGGTTCGCGACGCTCGACGCGCAGAGCCTCTGGTACGACGAGGCGGTCACCGCCCAGCTGCTGCAGATGGACCTCCGCGGGATGCTTGGCGCGATCCCCGACAGCGAGTCCACGCCGCCGCTGTACTACGTGCTGGCATGGCTGTGGACGCAGCTCTTCGGGACGGGCGAGGCCGGCATGCGCTCACTGTCGGCGCTGTTGGGCACCGCCACGATCGCGGTGGCATGGGCGCTGGGACGGCGGCTGGGCGGCACCCGCGCCGGGCTGGCCGGCGCGGCGCTCGTCGCGTTCAACCCGCTGCTCGTCTGGTTCAGCCAGGAGGCGCGGGCCTACTCCCTGCTGGCGCTGCTGGGCGCGCTCTCGGCCCTGCTGTGGCTGCGCGCGCTCGAGGACGATGGTGTCGGCCCCGGGTCGCCGGACCCACGCCGTCCTGAGGACGATCGGACGCCGAACCCGCCGACCCTCGGACGACATCACACGCGCTTGCTCGCGTGGGGCGCGGTCGCCGCCCTCGCGCTGGCCACCCACTACTACGCGATCTTCCTCGTCGCGCCGCAGGGGCTGTGGCTGGCGCTGCGGGCGCCGGGGCTGCGCGAGCGTGCCACGGCGCTCTCACTGCCGCTGGCGGCGGGCGCGGCGCTGGTGCCGCTGGCGCTGCACCAGCG
>DASYVZ010000321.1:0-15506 GCA_035936515.1 Solirubrobacteraceae bacterium
ACCTCCGCCTGGCAGTTCTTGCAGACCACGAAGAGGTCGGGCGACGACATGCTGTCGATTCTACGGACCGGCCGCGGGCAACCGCGGACGTTCTTGCGCCGTCATAGAGCGGTCGCCGCGATGATCTCGGCCATGACCTCGTTGAGGTCCTCGTTGGCCTCGTAGACGACGCACTGGCGAGAGGCGCCGTTGCCCCGCTCGAGCAGGTCGCGGATGCCGTCGAGGGCGTCCGCGCCGCCGAGCTGCTGGGCATGCGGCTCAAGACGCTCGAGCAGGCGCTTCGCGAGCGCCTTCATCGTGACGCGCTCGTGGGTGGGCAGATCCACGATCTCGCCGTCCAGGCCGTGGCGAGCCGCCAGCCACTTGTTCTCGTCGAGCATCTGCCACGGGTAGTCCGAGAGCTGCGAGCCGGCCTCGTAGTGCTCGGCGAGCTCGTGCACCATCGCCTGGATCAACGCGGCGAGCGCCACGGTGTGCTCCAGGCGCGTCTGCGAGTCGCAGACGCGGATCTCGATCGTGCCGAGGTTCGGGTGCGGGCGCACGTCGTACCAGAGGTACGTGTAGTCCTCCATCACGCCGCTGTCGACCATGAACTGGACCATGCGCTCCCAGTGCGCCCAGCCCTCGTAGCTCGGCGGCATGCCGACGCGCGGGAACTGGCGGAAGATCGGCGTGCGCGTGGACAGCAGGCCGGTGCGGTCGCCGCGCCAGAACGGGGAGTTGGCACTCAGCGCGAGCAGCACCGGAACGTGCACGCGCATGCCGTTGGCGACATGGATCGCCTTGTCGCGGTCGTCGATGCCGACGTGGACGTGCATGCCGAAGATGAGCTCCTGGCGCGCGACGAAGCGCAACGCGGAGATGAGGTCGCGGTAGCGCGGGCGCGCGACGATTCGCTGGTCCTCCCACATCGCGAAGGGATGCGTGCCCGCGGAACCGATCGTCAGGCCGCGCGCCGCCGCCGTCTCGCGCACGTTGTGGCGCAGCGAGCGCAGCTGGTCGGCGATTTCGTCGACGTTGGAGCACGGCTTCGTCGCGATCTCCAGCACCGACTCCATGAGCTCGGGCTTGATCTCGCCGTCCTTGCGCTCCACGTTGGCGGCGCCGGCGTCCTCGAGCAGCGACTCGATCGCGTTGACGAGCGCGAAGCTCGAGGCGTCGACGATCATCAGCTCCTCCTCGACGCCGACGGTGTAGCTCGGCCCGGTGAAGTTCGAGCGCATCGCGCGGGAGCGTACCCGTCCGTCCCCGCGGAACGATCGATCGCACCGCCCGGCGCGCGGCCCTGCGTCAAATCTGCAACGCGGCGTTCACCGCGCCTGCGGGAGGCTTACGGTGTCCCCGGTGAGCGCCCGCCAGCTGATCCTCGTCGTCCTCGCCCTCGCCGCGGCCGCGGCCGCGGGCGCCGTGCTCGGCAGCGACGCGGCGGACGAGGGGGCGGATGGCGCCGGTGATGTGGGTCGCGTCGTCAAGGTGGTCGACGGCGACACGATCCACGTGCAGGTTGGGCACGCGCGCGAGAAGGTGCGCTACATCGGCGTCGACACCCCCGAGACGAAGGATCCGCGCAAGCCGGTGCAGTGCTTCGGCGAGAAGGCGTCGAAGCTCAACGAGCGCCTCGTCGGCGACGAGCTCGTCCGCCTGGTTCGCGACGTCGAGGAACGCGATCGCTACGGGCGCCTGCTGGCCTACGTCCACCGTGTGCGCGACGGGCTCTTCGTCAACGCCGAGCTCGCCCGCCTGGGCTACGCGCAGCCGCTGACGATCGCGCCGAACGTGCGCTTCGCCGATCGGTTCGCCGCGCTCTCGCGGCAGGCGCGCGAAGAGGGGCGCGGGCTGTGGGCGGCGTGTCGAAGCGCCGCGATGTCGGCTACTCTCCCGTAACGGATGGCAACCAGGATGCGCCAGTCCATCGACGAGTTCGAGCAGGCCTTCGTCGAAGAGACCCAGGTGGACCGCGCCCGCCGCGAATCGCTACGGCGCGAGGCGGTCCTGCGCTCGCGTCAGCGCCACATCGAGAAGATCCACAAGCGCGGTACCGCGCGCTTCGTCATGCTCGTGCTGATGCTCATCGCGACGGCCGTCATCGTGACGATCGCGATGTTCCAGACGCTCGCGTACGTGATGGGCTAGCCGGCCGGCTACGAGCTCAGCTTGCGCAGTTCGGCCTCGACGTCGCCGCCCGCGGTGACCTGGCCGCGCTCGGCCTGGATCTCGAGATAGACCTCCTTGCGGAACACCGGAATCTCGCGCGGTGCCTGGATGCCGATCCGGACCTTCTCGCCCATGATCGACAGGACGGAGATCTCGATCTCGTCCCCGATCATGATGCTCTGGTTGGACTTACGTGTCAGGACCAGCATTGGACGGCCACCCTCCTTGTCGCCGCGACAACTCAAGCAGGTCCGATAGGCAAAGGCAACAGCTTGCAGGTGAGATCGCCAGCGCTCGCGGCGCTGTCGGATCGGGGGTGCGTCCGCTTCTTGTAAGGTCAGCGGCCATGGCACGACGCTCTTTGCGCCCACATCTCAACCAGATTCGCGGCTGGGTCCGCCAGGGTCGCACCGACGCCTGGATCGCCCACCAGCTCGAAGCAACGGTTCAGCAGATAGAGACCTTCAAGAAGGACAACGACCTGGCACCCGCCGAACCGGATTCGGGTGAGGCGGCTGGTGCTGACTTTGACGACGAGATCGACCTGCGCGCCGAGGACGACGCGCTCGTCGCCGCCGAGCTCGAGGCAGCTGAAGCGCGCCGTCTCGAGGAGGAGGCAGCGCGCGCCCTCGAGGAAGCCGAGGAGGCCGCGCGGAAGGCGGCCGCGGACGGCGACGGCGACGGCGAAGATGCAGACGCCGACGCCAAGCCGGCGCCCCGGCGCCGCGGTCGCCGTGGTGGGCGCGGGCGCTCGCGCGCCGTCAGCGGCGCGCTCGAGGGAACGTTCGACCACGGCGAGGAGGGCTACGGGCTGTGGCTCGACCCCGCCGTCAGCGACAACCCGATCTACGCCGAGCACTGGGCCGGGCACCGGCCCGTCGAGGTGACGGTCGAGGAAGACCAGATCGTGATCCGTCGCGCCGGCGCAGACGGCGACGACTGACGCCCGCTTGGCAATCCCCGGTGCGCCGCCGTCCGGGCGCCGATCCGGGCCGCTCTGTGTGTCGCCCCTACGCCTCCGTGCGCCGCCCACCCGCGAAGTCGCGCGCGTCGCGCAGGTAGCGCAGGAACGCGGCGTCGGCGACGGTCCGTGCGTCCCACGCCCACGGGGCGTCGGGTGCGACAGTGGCGGCAAGATCGGTGCACCAGTCCGTCCCGGCCGCGTAGAGGTCGGCCAGCTCGTGCGTCGTGAACGTCCCGCCGAGGCGGCGGCGTAGCTCCGCCTCGATCCGGCTCACCACGAGCTCCAGCGCGCGGCGCTGCTCCGGCGGCGCGCCCGCCATCCGCCGCTCTCCTTCTCGCCATTGGTCGAGGGCGATCTCGAAGCTCGTCGTCATCGCGGCGGCAGGGTACCCGCCGGCGCCCGCCTGCTCACCGATCGAGGCCGCGGATCACGTACGCGCGCTCGTCGGCTCTGACCATCCCCAGGCGGCGCGCCTCGACCTCGATGCTGCCCGGGCGGCGCAGGGCCCGCGCGCGCTTGACGAGCTCGCGCTGCTCGCGCTGCAACTGGGAGACCTGGTCGCGCTTCGTGCGCGCCTCCTGCCACGTCGACACGTAGGTCCGCAGCGGGTTGATGTACAGGTAGATCAGCAGCAGGCCGACGAACAGCAGCGCGAGCCGCCCGATCCGGTCCCAGCGCACGCGTGGCGCGAACTCGCTCATCGCAAGCGCTCCCGGCCGGGTCGATCGCAAACGACCGTCGAGCGATGACGCGCTGTCATGCCGGATCGTTCGATCCACGCCCCTGGACTCCTGCCGCCGGGCGCAGCGGCCCAGCGATCTGGCGCTCAGCCGCGCAAGACGCTCGTCCCCGGGAACCGCGCGGCCTCGCCGAGCGCCTCCTCGATGCGCAGCAGCTGGTTGTACTTGGCGACGCGATCGGAGCGTGAGGGGGCGCCGGTCTTGATCTGGCCGCAGCCGGTGGCGACGGCGAGGTCGGCGATCGTCGTGTCCTCCGTCTCGCCCGAGCGGTGCGACATCACGGCGGTGTAGCCCGCGGCGCGAGCGACCGCGATCGCGTCGAGCGTCTCGGTCAGCGTGCCGATCTGGTTGACCTTGACCAGGATCGAGTTGGCGACGCCGGCGTCGATGCCGCGCTTCAGGCGCTGGGTGTTCGTCACGAACAGGTCGTCGCCGACGAGCTGGATCCTCTCGCCGACGGCCTCCGTCAGCAGCTTCCACCCCTCCCAGTCCTCCTCGTCCATCCCGTCCTCGATCGAGACGATCGGGTAGCGCGCGCAGAGGTCGGCCCAGTAGTCGGCCATCTCCGCTGCCGGCAGCGAGCGACCCTCGTGCTCGAGCACGTATGCGCCGCCCCCGTAGATCTCGCTCGTCGCCGGGTCGAGCGCGATGAAGACGTCCTCGCCGGGGCTGTAGCCGGCAGACTCGATGCCGCGAACGAGCATCTGCAGCGCCTCCTCGTTGGAGCCGAGATCCGGCG
Organism: Solirubrobacteraceae bacterium; assembly: GCA_035936515.1. Classification (GTDB taxonomy): domain Bacteria; phylum Actinomycetota; class Thermoleophilia; order Solirubrobacterales; family Solirubrobacteraceae; genus CADCVQ01. Next base: position 4,598 of record DASYVZ010000321.1, read on the forward strand.
CGAACCCTCCCTCGTCGCCACCCGCCGTTCCCAGGCCCGCGTCGTGCAGCGTCTTCTTCAGCGCGTGGAAGACCTCGACGCCCATCCGCAGGCACTCCGAGAACGACGAAGCGCCCGCCGGCACGACCATGAACTCCTGGAAGTCGACCTTGTTGTCGGCGTGCGCGCCGCCGTTGAGGACGTTCATCATCGGCACCGGTAGGACGCATGCCTCCGCGGTCCCGAGGTGGCGCCAGAGCGGCAGGTCCGCGTCGGCGGCCGCGGCATGCGCGACCGCCAGCGATACCCCGAGGATCGCGTTGGCGCCCAGGCGAGACTTGTTGGGCGTGCCGTCGAGCTCGATCAGCGCGGCGTCGAGAGCGGGCTGGTCACCGGCGTCACGGCCGGTAGCGGCTTCGGCGATCTCGCCGTTGACGTTGGCCACCGCCGTCTCGACGCCCTTCCCGCCGTAGGCGGCGGCGCCGTCGCGCAGCTCGGTGGCTTCGAACTCGCCGGTCGACGCCCCCGAGGGCACGGCCGCGCGGCCCGTCGCGCCGGAGCTCAGCGCGATGTCGACCTCGACCGTCGGATTGCCGCGGCTGTCGAGGATCTGGCGGGCGTGGACGCCTTCGATCGTGCTCATGTGTCTCCTTGGGATGAGTCGCCCGTCTTGGTCTCGAGACGGGCGCGGAAGCGCTGCGCGGCGGCGCGCAGCGCAAGCTCGGGATCGACACGTAGGCGGCGCGCCTCGTCGACGGCGGCGAACAGCTGCTCGCCGACCTGCTCGAAGGCGGCATCGCGGTCGGTGGCGCGGTCGGGCTCCGGGGCCCGCTCCAGCAGCCCCGCGCTGGCCGCTCGGCGTTGGACCTTGCGCGCGTAGAGCAGTGCCGGCAGGTTCTCGGGCACCTCGCCGAAGATGCCGGTCTCGCGGCCGGCCTCGGTCGCCTTGATCGCGTCCCAGTTGCGCAGCACGCCGGCGGAGGTGAGGGTGCTCCGCGGGGCGTCCGGCACCGCGTCCGGTGACGGAGCGCGAGCGGAGCGAGGCGTGTCCTCCGGGCGTCCTTCTGCGCCGCCGTCGCCGAAGACGTGCGGGTGGCGGCGGATGAGCTTCTGCCGGCAGTGCTCGGCGACGGCGGCGAGGTCGCCGGCGCCGCGCTCCTCGAGCAGCAGCGACAGGAAGTGGACCTGGAAGAGGACGTCGCCGAGCTCGTCGAGCAGCTTGGCGTCGTCGCCGGAGTGCGCCGCGTCGGCGAGCTCGTAGGCCTCCTCGACGGTGTGCGGCACGATCGAACGTTCGTCCTGCTCGCGGTCCCACGGGCAGTCGGCCCGCAGGCGCCGTGTCAGCTCGTCCAGGCGCGCGATCGCGCCGGGGATCTCGGAGGAGGCGGACACGCCGCGAAGCCTACGTGCGGCGCTATCGAGGAACGCGTCAGCCGCCCGCGGGCGGCGGCTGCTGCGGCTGCTGCGGCACCTGCTGCCCGGCGGGAGCCGTGCTCGTCTTGGGCTTCGGGGCGTTCTTGCACTGCGCCATGACGTAGGCGTCGGCGCAGTTCGTGCGCTCCTTCCACTTCTTGCGCAGCGCGGTGTTGAACTCGTCGTCAGCCTTTTGCTTGTTCTGCGCGTCGAGCTGCTGCCTGATCGCCGGCGTCGCCTCCTTAAGCGACTGCTGCTTGGCGGGCACGATCTTCTGCACCTGGAAGACGTAGTAGCCGAACTGCGTCTTGACCGGCCCGACCAGCTCGCCCTTCTTCGCCGAGAAGATCGCTTCGTCGAAGGTCTTCTCCTGCGTGCCCTTCGCGATGCCCAGCAGCGTTCCACCCTGGTCCTTGGAGGCCTGGTCGATCGAGTAGCGCTTGGCGACGGTGCCCCAGGTCTGGCCGGACTCCAGCGCCTGCTTGGCCTCCTTCGCGCGGTCCTCGGTCTTCGTGAGGATCACGCGCAGGTCGCGTGTGGCGGGCGTCGCGAAGCGCACCTTGTTCTTCTCGTAGAAGTCCTCGACGGCCTTGTCGGTCACCTTGTTGGCGCCCTTGACCGCCTTCTCGCGCAGCTTCGTGTAGATGGTGTTGAAGCGCACCTGGAACTTCGCGTCGGCAAGCGTCATCCCCGACTGCTCCAGGAACTCCCGGAAGTCGGACTCCTTCGGGAACGACTGCTTCTTGGCCTCCTCGAATGCCTTCTCCGCCTCCGCCGCGGTCACGTTGACACCCTGGTCCTCGGCCTCGCCGGTGACCCACTTCTCGAGGATGAGGAACTGCATGACCTGATCGCGCAGACTCTCGTACTCCTGCTTGCACTGGGCCTTGAGCTGCGCGTCGGTCGGCTGCGGCTGGCCCTTGGCGGGCTTGGGCGCGGTCTTCTTCTTCGTCGCGACGCAGCTGGCGTAGTCCGGCGGCGTGTAGGCGACCTTGCCGGAGCCCTGCGGCTGGCTGGTCGACGCGGCGACGTTGAGCCAGTGGCTGAACTTGTCGCGGGTGATCGCTTCGCCATCCACGCTGGCGACGGAGTTGCTGGGGACCGAGTCACCGCACGCGGCAAGGGCGATCGTGAGCACAAAAAAGGCGCCAAGCGCCGAGAACGAACGTATGGAACGAGTCACAGTCGCGCCGATGCTAGCGAACGCCGATGCGGCCACGCGCCGCTGTGGGTACCTTCACGCAAGCTTCATCCGAAGGCAACTTCTCATGCCGCTTCGCGCGTGACAGCGAGCAGCGCGTCGGCCGCGCGCACGACCGCCGGAAAGCGCTCCTGCGGATCGTCGGGCACGCGAACCGAGAACTGGCTCTTGCCCGCCTCGTAGAGCACGCCCGGGATCTGCGCGCGCAGCTTCTTCGCCCGCATGGAGTCGAGCTCGATCGGCGTCACGGCCAGCCGCCCGCCACGGAAGGAGACCGCCGTCGCACCCGCCTGGCCGAGCTTGATCCGTGCGCGCTGCAGGTCGATGAGGTTCGACATCGGCTGCGGCAGGTCTCCGAAGCGGTCGCCGAGCTCCTCGCGCAGGAGCTCGAGCTCGGCGACATCGACGGCGCCCGCGATCCGGCGGTGCACGTCGATCTTCGCCTGCTCGTAGGGGATGTAGTCGGCGGGCACGTAGGCGTCGACGTTGACGTCCAGGCGCACCGGCTCGGACATCTCGACGGCCTCACCGCGCCCCTCGCGCTCCGATTCCAGCGCCGCGACAGCCTCGTCGAGCATCTGCATGTACAGCTCGAAGCCGAGCGCGGCGACGTGGCCGGACTGCTCGTCGCCGAGCAGGTTGCCCGCGCCGCGCAGCTCGAGGTCGCGCATCGCGATCTTGAAGCCGGCACCGAGCTCGGTGTAGTCGCTCAGCGCGGCGAGCCGGTGCGAGGCCTCGGCCGTGAGCGCCGCGGCGCTGGCGTAGAGCAGGTAGGCGTAGGCGCGCTCGCGCGAGCGCCCGACCCTGCCGCGGATCTGGTAGAGCTGCGACAGCCCGAAGATGTCGGCGCGGTCGACGATCAGCGTGTTGGCCTGCGGGATGTCGATCCCCGACTCGATGATGCTTGTGCAGACGAGCACATCGGCCTCTCCGCGCAGGAAGGTCATCATGCGGTCCTCGAGCTCGTGCTCGTCCATCTGCCCGTGGGCGACCGCGAAGCGCATGGCGGGGCACAGCCCGCGCAGGCGCTCGGCGGTCTCGTCGATCGTCTCGACGCGGTTGTGCAGGAAGAAGGCCTGGCCCTTGCGCGCGTGCTCGCGCAGGAGCGCCTGCTTGACGACCTCCTCGTCGTACTCGCCGACGTAGGTCTTGATCGGCCGCCGCCCCTCCGGCGGGGTGTTGATCACCGAGATGTCGCGCAGGCCCGCGAGCGACATCTGCAGCGTGCGCGGGATCGGCGTCGCGCTCATCGACAGGACGTCGACGCGCAGCTTGAGCTGGCGCAGCAGCTCCTTCTGCTTGACGCCGAAACGCTGCTCCTCGTCGACGATGATCAGGCCGAGATCCTTCGCGCGCACGTCGCGCGACAGCACGCGATGGGTGCCGACGAGGATGTCGACCGCGCCGCGCTGAAAGCCCTCGACCGCCTGCTTCTGCTCGGCCGCCGAGCGGAAGCGGCTGACGTGCTCGATCGTGAACGGATAGTCCTTCAGGCGCTCGGCGAACGTGCCGTAGTGCTGCTGGGCGAGGATCGTCGTCGGCACGAGCATGAGCACCTGCTTGCCGGCGTCGGCCGCCTTGAACGTCGCGCGCAGGGCAACCTCGGTCTTCCCGAAGCCGACGTCTCCGCAGATGAGGCGGTCCATCGGGCGCTCGGACTCCATGTCGGTCTTGACGAGCTCGATCGCCTCGGCCTGGTCGGCCGTCTCGTTGTACGGGAAGGCGGCCTCGAACTCGCGCATCCAGTCCGAGTCGGCCGGGTAGGCGAGACCGCTGCGCCGGCGCCGCTCGGCGTAGAGGTTCAGCAGCTCGCCAGCGAGCTCCTGCGCGGCGCGGCGAGCGCGGGCCTTGAGGCGCTCCCACGCCTTGCCGCCGAGCTTGGACAGCGGCGGGTGCGCGCCGCCGGCACCGACGTAGCGGGAGATCTTCGCGAGCTGGTCGGAGGGGACGAAGACGCGGTCGTCGCCCTGGTACTCGAGGTACAGGTAGTCGCGCGTGACGCCGGCCACGGTCTTCGTCTCGAATCCCGCGAAGCGCGCGATGCCGTGGTCCTCGTGGACGACGATGTCGCCCGTGCGCAGGTCGGCGAACGAGCGCAGCGCCCCGCGTCGGCGCGCACCGAAGTCGCGGCCGGGGGCCCGCTCCTGGCGCCGGCGCCGGAAGAGCCGGTGCTCGGGCAGGACGGCGAGCTTCAGCCCGCCGGCGATGAAGCCGTCGCGCAGGTTGACGTGCGCGAAGCGCAGCGGGTTCTCCTGTAACTCGCGCCCCGGGCGATCGCCCTCCCCCAGCCAGGAGGAGCGTACGCGCGCGAGGTTGTAGGCCGCGCGCTCGCCCTCGCTGCGCTGCGGCCAGGTGACGACGGTGCGGTAGCCCGAGCGCACGAGCTTCTCGAGCTCCGGCTCGGCCTGCTTCAGCGACCGGGCGGCGAGGTCGGGCGCCTGAGCGCGGAACTGCAGCGGCTGGCCGCGGTCATAGGAGGACAGGCGCACGTGCGCGCGCGAGTCGAGCGCCGCGCTGATCGCCTCGGGCGCAACGTAGAGGTGGTGCGCGTCGGAGTCGTGAAAGGCCGCGCAGACGTCCTGCCAGTGGTCGGCGAGGGCGGGGGCGAGCTCCTCCTCGGCGGCGATGAGGACGGCGGCGTCGGCCGCGAGATCGAGAAACGCGCCGAAGCGCTCGACCGGCAGCAGCTCGGCGATGTCCGGCCGGTCCTCCTCGGCCTCCAGCGCCGCCATCTCCGCGATCTCGCGATGCTCGGCCGCGATCTCGGCGGCAGGCGCGATCTCGACCTCCTGCGTCTCGCCGAGCGAGCGCTGCGTGAACGTCGAGAACCAGCGCAGCGACTCGATCTCGATGTCGAAGAGGTCCACGCGCACGGCGCGATCCTCGGTCGCGGGATAGATGTCCAGCAGCCCGCCGCGCGCGGCGAACTGACCGCGGTCCTCGACCTGGTCGACGCGCTCGTACCCCGCCGCGACGAGCTCGGCCATGCACTGCTCGAGGTCGAGCAGCTCGCCGACGCGCAGCTTGAAGGAGTGCGGGCGCAGCGCCGGATCGGGAACCTTCTCGCTCAGCGCGACGGCGGAGACCACGACGACCGGGGCGCCGTCGCGCGCGTTTCGGGCGGCCGGATGGTGAGCGTCTGCGTCGAAGGAGCCGGATCGATGCCGGCTCGCGGACTTCCCTTCGTCGAGCAGCGCGTCGAGCGCCGCGACGCGCAGGCCGACGAGGTGCGGCGGTGGCGCGAGGTGCGACTCGTAGGCGACGCCGCGGCTCGGGTAGAAGCGCACGGGCCGCGGGTGAAGCCAGGCGCGCAGATCGGCGGCGAGATCGCGCGCCTGGCGGTCGTCGCCGGCCACGACGAGCGCCGGCCGCGTGCGATCCTCGTCGGCCAGCGCGGCGAGCACGTACGGGCGCAGCGACACCGAGACGAACGCCGCGCCGCCCTCGCGCGCGAGGGTCGCGCCGTCGGCGGCGTCGGTGAGATGAGCCAGAAGGGGGCGCAGTGACATGGCAGGCACAGCGACCGCGCTCGAGCGCGGCCGGCGCCACCAGTCTAGGTAGCGGTTGCGGCGCCAAGTTCTTGTGGCGAACTTGTCCGGCAGGTGGATCGCTGCGTAGCAACCTGGAGCCTCCCCCACGAAATCAGGAGAAATCCACAATGCCGGAATTCCTGGACACCGTCTTTGACTCCGTCGACGAGCAGCACCGTGACAAGCCGGCGGCGACGCGGCGCCAGATCGTCGGCGGCGCCGCGGCCGCGCTCGGGTCGATGGGCATGCTCGGATGGGCGCAGTCGGCACACGCCCAGCTGCCCAAGTCGGAGATCACCGACGCACCCAACAACGTAGAGACGATCGTGAACGTCGCGGCGACCGCGGAGGTGCTGGCGACGATCGTCAACACCGTCGGCGCCGAGCGCGTGAGGCTCGATCCGGTGACCCGCGCGAACATCCGCGCGGCGGCCACCGAGGAGAAGATCCACTACGACACGCTCGTCTCCGACGCCGTCGGCGCGAAGCCGGTCACGAAGCGCATCTGGGTTCCGGACGAGGTCTTCGCGAGCCCCGAGAACCTGCTGACGACGCTCGTCGTCGGCGACCAGGTCTTCATCAACGCGTACCTGCTCGCGGGCACCGTGTTCGCCCGTGCCGGCGGCCTGAGGGGCTCGCGCTTCTCGCGCTTCGCCGCCGAGTTCATGGGCGTGGAGGCGGTGCACCGCGCGCTTGCCCTGCAGTCCCTCGGGCGGCTCGGCAACGACCGCGCGTTCATGAAGTTCGGCCAGCGGGAGCCGGTGGCAGGCCTGCCGACGACCGGTCAGCCGGGCTTCTACAAGATCACGGATGCCGTCACGACCCTCGAGTCGGCCGGCTTCGGCTTCGGCAAGGCCAGCTCCAAGCCCGGCGCGTTCTACGACTACGACAGCGTGGCGGCGCGTACGCCGACGGCTGCCGAGACGGGAGTCAACACGCTCACGCTGTCGTAGGCGCCCACCACGCCGTGAGAACGGCGGCCGCGGAGCGATCGACGTCCGCGGCCGTCCGCCCACCGGCGCCGTGTGCTACGCCGGCAGCTTGAGCCCGACGCGATCGGTCCAGGCCGGATCGATCTCCGTCAGCGTCTGGACGATCTGCGTTTGGTGGTCGGGGCCGTACAACTCGTAGAGCCGACCGTCGCTGTGTGCCTCGGAGAGCAGGCCGGTCCGGCTCTCGAACTCGTCGAGGATCCGGGCGGCCTCGGGCGAGCCGTCGAGCGGGCGGAGGATGACGTGGTCGGCCATGGCCGCGGCGTACCCCGCGGGGCAACTCGCCAACACCTCCCGCCGCCCCGGCCGCGGTCAAAGCGCGCGCTCGCCGAGCACGATCTGCTCGACGACGCGCGCCGCGTTTCCGACGAGCGCCGCGACTTCGGCCTTGGGCTGGCGGAAGGCGCCGAGCACGTGTGCGGAGACGATCTCGGGATCGGTCGAGTCCGGGCGCCCGACGCCGACGCGCACGCGCGCGAACTCGGGGCCCCCCAGCTCGGCCTTCAGCGACTTCAGCCCGTTGTGGCCGGCCAGGCCACCGCCGATGCGCGCGCGCACCTCGCCGAACGGCAGGTCGATCTCGTCGTGCACGACGAGCACCCGCTCCAGCGCCAGCTTGTAGCTGCCGCGCGCGGGGCCGACCGAGCGACCGGCCTCGTTCATGTAGGTCTGGGGCAGCAGGACCGCCACGCGCGGGCCGCCCGGGCCGGGGCGTCCCTCCGTCAGCAGGCCCGCGAACTTCGTCTTAGCGCGCGGCAGGTCCCATTGCGCCGCCAGCCGGTTGGCGACCTCGAAGCCGACGTTGTGCGGCGTGCCGGCGTAGCGCGCGCCGGGATTGCCGAGGCCGACGATGAGCCAGTCGACAGGTGCGCCTCGTGAACCTGCGCGGCCTGGAAGCCGCACGGTGCCCGCCTACGCGTCGGACGCGGCGGCGTCGTCGCTCGCGTCGATCGGCTCGTCGCCGACGCGCTCGGTCTCTTCTTCGATCTCGTCCTCGTCGGTGGCGAGACGCGGCGGGGTGAGCGTCGCGACCGTCGTCTCCTCGGCATCGTCGAGCAGCGTGACGCCCTCGGGCACCGCGACGTCGGCGAGCGTGATCGTGTCGTTGATGTCCATGTTCGAGACGTCGTGGACGATCGACTCGGGGATCGCGCTCGGCAGTGCCTCGATGTTCAGCTCGCGCGTGATCTGTTCGAGCACCCCGCCCTCCTTGACGCCGGGGGCTTCGTCGCCGCCGGTCAGCTCGAGCGGCACGACGGCGTGGATGGCGACGTTGAGGTCGACGCGCAGCAGGTCGACGTGCATCGTCTCGCCGCGGACCGGGTGGTACTGCGCGCTCTTGAGGATCGCCGGCGTGCCGGAGCCGCCGTCGGTGACCTCGAGCACCGCGCCGGTGGCGGCGAGGGCGTGGCGCAGCTCGCGCGCGTCGGCGCTGAAGGTGACCGGCTCGGCGTCGCCGCCGTAGAGGATGCCGGGCACGCGGCCGCTGCGGCGCAGCCGGCGCGTGGCGCGCGAACCTTCGGGCTCGCGAGGAGAGATGGAGAGCTTCGTCGTCTGGGAGGCCATGGCGACCGGGAAGGGTAGCGGACCCGCGGCCGGCTTCCGGGCGAGCGCTTCCGCGAACGGCTAGTGCCCGCCGAGCTGGTTCGTCGCGGCGAACTGCCGCTGCACGTCGAACCAGGCCGGCTTCTTGGAGCCGTCGAAGCGCAGCAGGCCCTTCTCGTGGATCGGCGGGTTGGGCCGTGGATTGCCGCCGTCCCAGTTGGGGCGCACGCGAAACTCCTGCAGCGCCCAGTACAGCGAGCCGCTCAGCCACGGACGCGCCGCATGTACCGCGAGGTGGTAGTTGATGAAATCCTGCTGGTACTGGTAGGTCCCCTTCTCCTCGACGGGCCCGTCGCGGTTGGCCTCGGCACCGAACTCCGAGACGAAGATCGCCTCGTTCGGGTAGCAGGCGCGCACGGAGTCCAGGTAGTCGGGCAGCGCGTCGCGGTCGGCGATCTGGCCGTTGGGCCCGGGATACCAGCCGAAGTAGTCGTTGATGCCGATGACGTCGAGCGCCGCGTACTGCGGGCGACAGCCGGCCGCCGGGTAGCCGGCGACCGCGAGTCCGACGGGCCGCGTCGGGTCCAGCGCCTTGGCCTGGCGCACCGCACGCTGGATGTAGAACTGCTGCACGGGCCCCGGCCGCGCCGAAAGCTCGTTGCCGATCGACCAGAGCATGATCGACGGGTGGTTCTGGTTGGCGATGATGTTCGACTCGAGCTCGCGCGCGGCCAGCTTGCGTACGGCTTCGCGCTTGAGGAACTGCGTCTTGACGGCGTAGACCGGGATCTCCGACCAGACGAGCAGGCCGAGCCGGTCGGCGAGCTCGTGCAGCTCGGGGTGCAGCGGGTAGTGCGAGCGGATCATCGTGGCGCCCAGCTCCTTGGCCTGGCCGGCGATCTGCGCGCGCCGGGCGCTGTCGATCGCAAAGCCCTTGACCGGGTCGTCCTCGTGCAGCCCGACGCCGCGCAGGCTGACGGGGCGCCCGTTGAGCATGAGGCGCCCGCCCGCGAGCGTGATGGAGCGGATCCCGCTGTGGAGCTTGTAGCCGAGCACGCGCCGGCCGCCGTCGCGCACGGTGAAGCGCGCCCGGTACAGGTAGGGGCGCGACGGCGACCACAACCGCGGCTGTGGCACGCGCAGCCGCGTCTGGAAGCTCGCGAAGCTGCGCCCGGCCACGCGCCGGCTACCGAGGTTCAGCGGGCGCCCGCCGAAGCTGCCGGTGACCCGTACGCTCGCGGTGCGGTTGGCGTAGTTGCGCACCACGACGCGCGCAAGCACCGATGCGACGCATCGCGCACAGCGCAGCTCGGGGCGCACGACGACGTTCGTGACGTCGATCTTGTCGACGCGCTGCAGGTAGACCTCGCGCAGCAGCCCGCCGTAGTTCCACCAGCCGCCGGCGGGGTCGCCGGATCCCGTCAGGCCGGACGGCGGGAAGTCGGTGCGCAGGCGGCGGTTGTCGACGCGGATGACGAGCCGGTTCATGCCGCTGCGCTTCAGCGCGGTGCGCGGCAGGCGCAGGTCGAAGGGCAGGTAGGCGCCGGTGTTGCGGCCGACGGCGACGCCGTTGAGCCACACGCGCGAGCGGTAGTTGACCGACTCGAAGCGCACGAGCCAGTCCATCCGCGCGCGAGCGTCGGGCAGGCGAAAGTCCTTGCGATACCAGGCGACGGTGCCGGTCATGGATGCGGCGGAGTTGTCGCCGACGTTCCAGGCGTTGGGCACCGTCAGCGCAGACCAGCCGTCGCGGGCGGCCTGGCGCTGGAAGCTCTGGCGCACGCCTGCGTCCGGGTCATCGCGCCGAAACAGCCACTCGCCGCCGAGCAGGTAGCGGTTGTCGGGGCCGTCCTGGTAGATCGTGCCGCGCGTGATGCCGTCTGCCGCTGCGGCCGCCGGTACGGGCGCGAAGAGGGTCGCCGCGGCCAGGGCGGCGAGCAGGCTGAGCACGGTTGCGGGCAGGCGGAGGGAGGGCATGCGTTCGACGGCGCACAACACCGCCTGCCGTCGCGAGTTGTGCCGGCGCCACCCGCCGATCAGGATGGGCAGCTCGACTCGCGGCCGATCGGGGCTGTGATGCGCAGGAGGCTAACGGTCATCCCGGTCAGCACGTTGCCGTCGCGGCGCACGAGCACGCACTGCACTGTCGTCTCGGCCTCGCGTCCCGCGGGAAACCACACGACGCGCGTGAACTTCGTGCGCGAGCGTAGGGCGTGCGCCGTCTGCGATTGGTACAGCGCGATCTTCAG
>DASYVZ010000322.1:0-6735 GCA_035936515.1 Solirubrobacteraceae bacterium
CTGCGCCCCAACCGGGGCGCCGATTCGGCGGCGGGTGACGCCGACGCCACCGCAGCGACGGCCGCCCGCGCAGAGGTTCCGACGCCGCGAGGGCCGCGCCCGCCGGCGCCTGATCCGACGACGCTGCGCTTCGACGAGGAGCAATACGACGCGGTGCTCGCCGAGCTCGACGCCCTGATCGGCTTGGCCGCGGTCAAGGCGGAGGTGCACCGCCTGGCCGAGCTGCTGCGGATCGCGACGATCCGTCGCGCCGCCGGCCTCAAGACGGTGCAGGTCTCGCTGCACCTCGTCTTCCAGGGTGGCGCGGGCACTGGCAAGACCACGGTCGCACGGCTGTTCGGGCGCCTGTACAAGAGTCTCGGGTTGTTGGCGACGGACCGCGTCGTGGAGGTCACGCGGGAGGATCTCGTCTCCGGCTACGTCGGGCAGACGGCGACGAAGACGGCCGCCGTCATCGACAGCGCTCTCGACGGCGTGCTGTTTCTCGACGAGGCGTACGGGCTCGTGCGCCCCGACAGCCAGGGCGACTTCGGCGCCGAGGCGGTCGTCGAGCTGCTCAAGCGGATGGAGGACGATCGCGATCGGCTCGCGGTCATCGCGGCCGGCTATCCACACGAGATGACGGAGTTCCTGGCGACGAACTCCGGTTTTCGCAGCCGCTTTGGCGAGACGATCCACTTCGACGATTACGGGCCGACGGAGCTCGTGCAGATCTTCGAGAGGTTCGCGACCGCCTCCGACTACGCGCTCGACGACGACGCGCGCGAGGAGCTGCAGCGCGTGATGGAGCGCCTGCACGCCGCGCGCGACCGCTACTTCGGCAACGCGCGCACGGCGCGCAACCTCTTCGACGACGTCGTGGCCCATCAGGCCGAGCGGCTGCTCGCCGGCGGCGGCACGCCCGATCGCGCCGCGCTGATCGCGCTCACGGTGGCCGACGTGCAGGGCGCCGGCGGCTGATCTTCGCAACTGCTCGCGCAGCCGCTAATGCGCTGCTGTCGTTCTGCCGACTAGCGTCGTATCGACTTCCGGCAAACCTCATATGAGCGTGAGGCTGATGGTGCCTCCGCGAATCCGAAGACGATCCACGTGCTGTGGATGACCGCGGGGCTGGGCTGCGACGGGGAGTCGGTGGCGATGACGAGCGCAACCTCGCCGAGTCTCGAGGACCTGCTCAGCGGCGTCATCCCCGACAGCCCGGGCGTCGTCCTGCACAACCCGATGCTCGCCTACGAGAACGGCGCCGAGTTCCTGCAGGCGTGGTACGACGCGGAGGACGGCCTGCTCGACCCGTTCGTGCTCGTCGTCGAGGGCGCCATCGGAGACGAGCGGCGCAGCGGCGAAGGCCACTGGACGGGATTCGGCGTCGACCCCCTCGATGGCCAGCCGATCAGCGTCAACGAGTGGATCGACCGCCTCGCGCCGAAGGCGGCGGCGCTCGTCGCCGTCGGCACGTGCGCGACGTACGGCGGCGTCCCGGCGATGAGGAACAACCCGACCGGCGCGATGGGCCTGCCCGACTTCCTCGGCTGGGGGTGGCGCTCGCACCTCGGGGTGCCGATCGTCTGCATCCCGGGCTGCCCCGCGCAGCCCGACAACATGACCTCGGTGCTGCTCGAGCTCGTCCTCTTCGCCGGTGGGATGGCCCCGCCGCCCGAGCTCGACGACCGCCTGCGCCCCACGCGCCTGTTTGCGCGCACCACACGCGAGAGCTGCAGCCGAGCGGGCTTCACCGAGCAGGGGCAGTTCGCGACGACGTACGGCAACGACACGCGCTGCCTCGTCAAGCTCGGGTGCAAGGGCCCCGCCGCCGTCTGCAACGTGCCCCAGCGCGGCTGGGTCAACGGGGTCGGCGGCTGCCCGAACGTCGGCGGCATCTGCATCGGCTGCACGATGCCCGGCTTCCCCGACAAGTACATGCCGTTCATGGATCCCGATCCGTGGGGCAACGCGGCCGCGAACTTCCAGCGCTTCACGTACGGCCCGCTCTTTCGCCACTTCCGCAAGCGCAACCTCATCCTGAAGTTCGAGCAGGAGCCGAGCTGGCGCGGCCCCGCTGCCGAGGGGCCGGTCGCCGCGCCGCCGCGGCGGGCGCGATGATCACGTTCGGCGAGTTCCTGCGCTGGGTCCTGTACCGGACGCGCAGCCTGTACTTTCAGCTTCTGCGCCGTCTCATGCGCGGCGACCGCCTGCTGTGGCGCTCGGAGCACAAGTTCCGCGCCCTCCTGGAGGCGGCGCCTGACGCGATGGTGATCGTCGACGGCCACGGCCACATCGCGCTCGTCAACGAGCAGGCCGAGCGGCTGTTCGGCTATCGCCGCAAGGAGCTCGTCGGCAAGAACATCTCCGAGCTCATCCCGAGGCGGCTGCGCCCGCAGCACCGCCACCACGTCAAGCACTACCAGCGCGGTGCGACGGCCCGGCCGATGGGCACCGGCCTGGAGCTGCACGGGCTGCGCAAGGACGGCAGCGAGTTTCCCGTCGAGATCAGCCTCAGCCCGATCGAGACCGACGAGGGCATGATGGTCTCGAGCGCCATTCGCGACATCACGATGCGCAAGCGCGAGCTGACGGAGCTGCGGACGGCCGAGGAGCTCTTTCGCGGCGCATTCGACGGTTCGCCGATCGGCATGGCGCTGGCCGACGGCGAGGGGCGCGTCGTGCGCGTCAACGGCGCCCTGTGCGAACTGACCGGCCGTAGCGCTCGGGATCTCGTCGGACAGCGCTTCGACACGTTCACGGACATCGCCGACGCCGATTACGACCGCCAGGTCGTCGGCGCGCTGCTCGCGGGGGAGCGCGACCAGTACAAGATCGAGACGCGCTTCCAGCACGCCAGCGGGAGACCGATCTGGGTCGCGCTGCAGGCGACGACGATCACGGACGAGGCGGGCGCGCCGCGGCGCTTTCTCATCCAGGTGCAGGACATCACGCACCGCCGCCACTACGAGGAGAACCTGCACTATCTCGCGACGCACGACCCGCTGACGGGCCTGCACAACCGGGCGAGCTTCGCCAACCAGGTCGATGCGCACGCCGACCTCGTGCGCCGCTACGGCTCAGACGGAGCGCTGCTGCTGCTCGACCTCGACCACTTCAAGTACATCAACGACACGCTCGGCCATGCCGCCGGCGACCAGGTCATCGCGCGCGTGGCGACCGTGCTGCGCGAGCGGCTGCGCGAAGCCGACGTGCTCGCCCGGCTCGGCGGTGACGAGTTCGCCGCGCTGCTGCCGCGCGCGACGCCGCAAACCGCCCAGCAGGTCGCCAACGAGCTCCTCGAGGCGCTGCGTGCGGAACGGATCGCGCTCCCGGGGATGGGGCGGCGCACGATGACGGCGAGCATCGGCATCGCGATGTTCGAAGCCGCCGCGGACCTGCACGGCGAGGACGTGCTCGTGTCCGCGGACCTGGCGATGTACGACGCCAAGGAGGCCGGTCGCAACCAGCTGGCGCTGCACGTCAGCGGCGACCACGCCCAGGCGCGCATGAGCGGCCGGATCACTTGGGCGGAGCGCATTCGCGTGGCGATCGAGGAGGACCGCTTCGCCCATGTGGCGCAACCGATCTACGACCTGGCGAGCGGCGCGGTCACGCAGTTCGAGGTGCTGCTGCGCATGCGCGACGAGCACGGCGACCTGATCCCGCCGGGGGCGTTCCTGTCGACGGCCGAGCGGCTGGGGATGATGCACCAGATCGACGCGATGACGGTCGCACGTTCGCTGCGCGCCGTCGCCGCCCACGGCGATTCGGGCGCGGGGAGCCCGCGCGTGGAGATCAACCTCTCGGGCTCGTCGATGGGCGATCCCCAGATGCTGCGCATCATCGAGTCCGAGCTGCGCGAGACGGGACTCGATCCGAGCCGCGTGATCTTCGAGATCACCGAGACGGCGGCGATCGCGAACATCGGCCGCGCCCGCGAGTTCTCCGACCAGCTCGCGAAGCTCGGCTGCCGCTTCGCACTCGACGACTTCGGCGCCGGCTTCGGCTCGTTCTACTACCTCAAGCACGTGCGCTTCGACATCCTGAAGATCGACGGGGAGTTCGTCCGCGATTGCTGCTCGACGCTCACCGATCGCCTCGTCATCCAGTCCGTCGTCGACATCGCACGTGGCCTGGGCAAGGAGACGATCGCCGAGCACGTCGGCGACACGGCGACGGTCGCGCTGCTGCGCGAGCTCGGCGTCACCCACGGCCAGGGCTTCCACCTCGGCAGGCCGCAGCCGCTGGAGCGCTTTCTCAACGAGCTGTACGGGCGCCCGACGACGCTGGCGTAGCCGTGGGCCTCAGTCGGCGGGCGGGATCACGACGACCGGACACGGCGAGTCGCCGGCGAGCGCGTGCGACGTGCTGCCGAGCAGCGCGGCGCGCACGGCGCCGTGTCCGCGCGAGCCGACGACGAGCAGCTCCGCGTCGCGCTCCTCCGCGATCCGGCGCAGTCCATCCGCGACGGAGCCATCCAGCGCAACCTCCGCCTGCGCGTCGCTGATGTCCCAGTCGGCGAGCAGCTGCTCGAGGCGTCTGCGAGCCTCGCCGCGGAGCTCTTCGAGCTCGCCTGCGGGGGCGACCGGATAGGGATACGGGACGGTCGGCCCCGGGCCGACCACGAGGTGCTCGCTGACGGGGGCGGGGCCGCCGGCGGTCAGGAAGCCGGGCGGCGCGACAAACGCGGCGACGAGCGGCCGGTCGAGCCGCTTCGCCAGATCAGCGGCGATCTCCAGCGGCCGGCGTGTGGCGGCGTCCTCGAGGTCGACAGCGCAGACGATCGTGGAACCCACGACGACATGACTACCCGTCGTGCTGGTGTTCACCACTGCCTTGTCGCCGGCGTGACAGCCCCGCGGCCGGGTGCGCTCTCGCGCGCCGTCTCTGCGTGCGCCGTGCAACGGGCGCACGCCGGCGTCGATCTGAGGACGCCTGACCGGCGGTGGCGGGGTACAGACGGGTGATGACCAGCAATTTCGACGCCTCCCCGCGGGGCTCCCGATCGCCAACGGCGGAGGTTCCGGCGCCCCCGACGCCGACTCCCGATCCGGGTCCGATGCCACCCGGCCCGGATCCGGCGCCGCCGGCGCCGACGCCGGACCCGTCGCCGCTGCCCCCCAGCCCGCATCCGCGTCCGATTTGAGCGCTCGCGGCCGCCCAGCGGGCGGATTGGGCGCTTCCGCCGCGGGTATGCGCAGGCCACCGCACCGGCGAGCAGCCCGTGCCGATCCACCCGACGCGTGAAAGGAAGTGCTTCGTATGGCGACGTGTGAAGTCTGCGGCAACGATTACGACAAGGCGATGCAGATCACGGTGGCTGGAGCGACGCACACCTTCGACTCCTTCGAATGCGCGATCCACGCGATCGCGCCGCGGTGCGCGCATTGCGACTGCACGATCATCGGGCACGGCATCGAAGGGGGCGAGAGCATGTTCTGCTGCGCGCACTGCGCTCGCGACAGCGGAGTCGAAGGCGTCGCCGACCGCGCCTGACGCCGCCGGGGCGCCGCAGCCGCCTGCGCCCGCACTCCGCCCGCGGCGCGGCGCAACTCCCGCGAGGCACCGGGTGTTTCAGGAGCATGCATCCAGGGCTCCTGCTGTCGCTCGTCGTTCTCGCCACGACCGTTCCGGCCGCCCAGGCGGCTGCGCAGCCCAGCGTCTCGACCGGCGGCGTGCAGGCTGTCTCGACGACCGGCGCCGTGCTGACCGGCGCGGTGAACCCGCGTGGCGAGGACACGACCGTGTTCTTCCGCTACGGCCCAACCCAGGCATACGGCGCGCGGACGCCGAACATCGCGGTCGGCAACGGCACGAAGAAGGTCGCCGTCAGCGCCGCGGTCAGCGGCCTGGCGCCGGGCACCCGGTATCACTACCGGCTCGTGGCCGTCGGGGGAACCGCCCGCGGGACCGACCGCACCTTCCGCACGAAGGCGCTGCCGGCCCCGCTGATTCCGCAGCCGTCCAAGCTCGAGCTGGCTCGCGCGACGATCTTCCGCACCGCTCGCGTCATCGACATCCTCGCGCCGATCACCCGCCGCGCGTCCGGCAACGTCGACCTCGAGCTGTACGCCGCGGGCCGGCGGCACCGCTGGAGCGCCCCGATCAACTCCGCCGCGGGGCGGATCCGCGACAGCGAGCGGATTCCCGCTGCGCAGGCTTCGCTGGGCACCGGGATCCTCACGATCACATACCCCGGCGACCCTGACACGCGTCCGCAGCGCGTGCGCCTGCGGGCCGCCAACGTCCCCGCGGCGCTCGATGCACGCCGCCCGACGCTGACGGCAGGGCGGCTGCAGGCCGGCGGCACGATCAGCAGCGCGGCGCGCGGCGTGGTGCGCGTCCAGCTTCAGTACTTCTCCGCCGGCACGACGACGACGCTCGAGAAGCACGCGACGATCTCCAACGGCAAGTGGATCCTCGATGCTCCGCTGACGGCCGAGGAGCAGGCGGCGATCCTCCAGCGCCAAGGCACCGTGCACTCCTACATCCTCTTCACCGGCTACCTGCCCCTCAGGATGCGCGGCGAGATGCAGTCCTACCAGGTGCTCGGGCCCGCCTGATCGTCAAGCACGGTGCTTCCGAGCAGCGCCGCCGCCACGCGGGAGCGTCCCCGCGTGCCGGTGACGATCACCGCCGCGTCGTGCTCGTCAGCGGCGCCGACGATGGCTGAGGCCATGTTTGCGCGGCGCCTCGAGCGTGGCCGTCGCGGCCGCCCAGCCTGCCGCGCCGAGCAGCGCCGCGCCCTCGCTG
>DASYVZ010000323.1:0-4348 GCA_035936515.1 Solirubrobacteraceae bacterium
CGCCGGTCGCGCGCTACGAGCTGCGCTACCCCGACGGGCCGCGCGACGCCGAGGCGCTCATGTTCGACCGTACGAACGGCTCGCTGGTCATCGTCTCCAAGAGCTTCGGTCCCGCCGGCGGCATCTACGTCGCGCGGCGGCCGTCGTCGCGGAGGGTCACGACGATGCGTCGTGCGGGCACCGTCAAGCTCGACGAGGGCGAGGCGGTGACGGCGGGCGATGTCTCCGCCGACGGGCGTACGATCGTGCTGCGCACGTATGACCGCGCGTTCGCCTGGCGCCGGCGCACGGGCGAGACGGCCGCCGCGGCGCTGCGCCGGCGTCCGTGTGTGGCCGATGCCGACCTGCTGCGCGAGGGGCAGGGCGAGACGCTTGCGCTGACGCGAGACGGGCGCGCGTTCTACACGATTCCCGAAGGGCCGACGCCGCCGGTGCGCCGCTACGAATCGAGCGCCGCAGCGCCCTGATTATGGATCCATGTTTGCCTGTCATACGCGCGGGAATCCCTGTGGTGAACCCGCCGAGAGCTGGTTCGGTCCATATCCCCCGCCGCCCCTTCCCTCTCGGCTTTCGCGCGCCCCGTGTGACCCCACCGGGCGCGCTTCGTTTAACCCCCGGTTCGAGCGCACTTCGCGGCGGCGCAAAGGAGATGAGGCGCAGGCCGTCGAAACAGGCTGTCGTCCATGAAGCGATCCGCGACGCCAACGACGACCCCCGAGTCGCTCTCCACGTACATCCAAGCCCGCTTCGACGATTTCTCGCGTTCGCAGAAGGACGTCGCGCAGTACATCGTCGACCATCTCGACGAGGTCGCCTTCCAGACGGCCGAGGAGCTCGCCCGCCGCGCGAGCACCTCCTCGAGCACGGTCGTGCGCTTCTCACAGGCGCTCGGCTTCGAGGGGTATCCCGAGCTGCAGCAGTCGGCCCGGGAGGAGTACCGCCGTCGCCATGCCAAGGCGCCCGTCAGCAACGGGCCCAGCCACGCCGCGCCGCTCTTCTCGCTCGATCAGAACGAGTTCGAAACGATGCTGGCGGCCGATCACCTCAACGTGGAGGACACCGCTCGCAAGGTCTCGCGCAGTGACATCGAGGCGGCCGTCGAGGCGATCGCCACCACGCCGCGCCTGCTCGTCGCCGGCACCGACCAGATGGCGTTCTTCGCCTCCTATCTGCGCCACCTGCTCATGCTGCTCGACCTACGCGCGGAGATCGTCGCGAGCCCGTCGCAGGAGGCGCTGGGCCGCCTGAGCCGGATCGACGACGAGACGCTCGTCATCGGGCTCTCGGCCGGACGCCCGCACCCGCTCGTCGTGCGGGCGATGAAGCTCGCCCGTCACCGCAAGGCGCGCACGATGGCGATCACCGACGCGACGCTGTCCGAAGTGGCCAAGCTCGCCCAGATCCGGCTCTACTACTCCTCCAACAGCCCGGCGTACGTCCGTTCGCACACCGCGCTGCTCAGCATGGTCCAGGCTCTCGCCTACGGCGTCTACGCTCGCGATGCCGACGACTACGCCGATCGCATCAAGGCGTTCAAGCTCAAGTAGTGGCCGCTGGAGCCCGATCGGCTGGTCGCGCTGGCTGCACGAGCGCCGCGACGCCGGTGACGAGCGTCAGCGCGCGGCGATCGGCGACGCGCCGGCCCCGGTCCGGCGGTGGAGGAGGGCGAGCGGCTGCGCCGGTCGGCGGTGACGTATCTGGTGGCGAGCAAGCCGGGTTGAGCGGCCCACTCGCGCGGCCCCGGCGTCGGGTGAACGGCGGCGGGGCGCGCCGCGGCTAGAATCGGCCGCGTGCGAGACGAAGCCACCTTCCGCGTCAAGGCCGGCCTGGCCGAGATGCTCAAGGGCGGCGTCATCATGGACGTCGTCGATGCCGAGCAGGCGCAGATCGCCGAAGCCGCCGGCGCCGCCGCCGTCATGGCGCTCGAGCGCGTGCCCGCCGACATCCGCCGTGACGGCGGGGTGGCGCGCATGTCCGATCCGGCGATGATCAGGTCGATCCAGACCGCGGTCACGATCCCGGTCATGGCGAAGGCGCGCATCGGCCACATCGCCGAGGCGCAGGTGCTCGAAGCGCTCGAGGTCGACTACATCGACGAGTCCGAGGTGCTGACGCCCGCCGACGAGCACAACCACATCGACAAGTGGGACTACTCCGTCCCGTTCGTCTGCGGCGCGACGAACCTCGGCGAGGCGCTGCGGCGGATCGGCGAGGGCGCGGCGATGATCCGCTCGAAGGGCGAGGCCGGCACCGGCGACATCGTCGAGGCCGTCCGCCACATGCGCGCGATCCGGGCCGACATCCGCCGCCTCGGCACGCTCGACGAGACCGAGCTGCCGACCGCCGCCAAGGAGCTGGGCGCGCCGGTGGACCTCGTTCGCGCCGTTGCCCACGAGGGCGGCCTGCCGGTGGTGCTCTTCTGCGCCGGCGGCATCGCGACGCCCGCCGACGCCTCGCTGATGATGCAGCTCGGCGCCGAGGGATTGTTCGTCGGCTCCGGGATCTTCAAGTCTTCCGACCCCGAGCGTCGGGCGCGCGCGATCGTCGAGGCGTGCACGCACTTCGCGGACCCGTCGCGGGTCGCGCGGGCCTCCGAAGGGCTCGGCGCGGCGATGGACTCGCTCGAGTCCCGCGGGCTCGGCGACGACCAGCTGCTCGCTCAGCGCGGCTGGTAGGCCGATGGCGCTCGTCGGCGTGCTCGCCCTGCAGGGTGGCTTCGCTGCGCATGCGCGGATGTTGCGATCGCTGGGCGCCGCCGTGCGCGAGGTGCGCGTGCCGGACGACCTCGACGGCGTCGACGGGCTCGTGATCCCCGGCGGCGAGTCGACGACGATGACGCTCGGCATCGAGCGCGAGGGGCTGGCCGAGCCGCTGCGCACGTTCGCTCGGCCCATCTTCGGCACGTGCGCGGGCCTGATCATGCTCGACCGCAGGCACCTCGCGATCATGGACATCGAGGCGCAGCGCAACGCGTTCGGGCGCCAGGTGCGCTCCTTCGAGGCGGACCTCGACATCGCTGAGATCGACGTTCCGCCGTTGCGGGCGGTGTTCATCCGCGCGCCGTGGATCGCCGTGCACGGCGAGGACGTCGAGATCCTGGCCTCCGTCGACGGGCATGCCGTCGCGGCGCGCCAGGGCGACGTGCTAGCGGTCGCGTTTCATCCCGAGCTCGGCAACGACACGCGGCTGCACGAGCGCTTCCTGGCGAGCTGCCGCGCGGCGGCTACGACGGGTCGGCGTTAGGCCGTGGCGTCCTGGAGCGCCATCGAGGCCGAGGCGCCCGAGCTGACCGCACTCGCGCGCGAGTTCCTCGACGCCTTCGTCCACAAGACGTTGGCGACGCTGCGCCGCGACGGCTCGCCGCGGATCAGCGGCAGCGAGGTGATCTTCGCCGAAGGCGAGCTGTGGCTGGGCAGCATGTGGCAGTCGCTGAAGGCGCGCGACCTGCAGCGCGACCCGCGCTTCGCGCTGCACAGCGGCTCACCCGATCCGGATGCCGGCTGGCGCGGCGACGCCAAGCTCGCCGGCCGCGCCGAGGAGAACGTCGACGAGCAGCTGCGGGAGCACGTCTTCGGCGGCAAGGGCGGGCCCGGACCGTCTCACCTGTTTCGTTGCGACATCACCGAGCTCGTCGTCGTGTCATTGCCAGACCCGCCGGAGTTCCTCGTCATCGACGCCTGGCACGAGGGGCGCGGGGTGACGCGGCGGGAGCGGCGGTAGAGATCAGCGCCGGATGCGTACCATCGGGCGGATCGGTCACGCGCTTGCGCCCCGGCGGGAGTGGCTGAAGCCGGCTTCTACGCCTGATAATGCGCCGCCGTGTCGCCCGCCCCGTCTCGCTGTTGACGCACTGCGCACGATCAGGACTCACGCCGCAACAAGGAGCGCTCGGCAGCAGATGGCGCCTCAGCCGGTGCCGCGGCTGAGCGGCCGGGTCGTGTGCTGGGGTGGGCGGAGCGCACGCAGCGCCTCGCCTACGCTGCGTTCGCTGGGTGCGCCGTCCTCGACTTCGCGCTGAAGCTTGCGCAACGCCGCCAGCAACGCTCCGGCGCGACGCTCGTCTAGCGCGCGGCGCGGAGGTTCGCGCCGCGTGGTGGACCCAGGGCCGCCGCCGCGCCCATGGTCAGACTTGCCGCGGGCGCCACCACCGTGCGGGAGGGCGTCGCGTTGGCGGGGCGACTTGTGCTTCCCCGAGGAGCCGCGCTCGCGCGCCGAACCGGCGTGGTCACGGTCGTTCGCGTCGGCGGAGGCCGCGTCCTGCGAACCGCCAGCGTGGAGTGCGGGGGCGCCCGGGGGCGAAGGGCGCGGCGCGAGCGTTGCCGCCCGCGCGTCCGGCGCGGCGCTCGAG
>DASYVZ010000324.1:0-2922 GCA_035936515.1 Solirubrobacteraceae bacterium
CTGGGCCGCCCAGCTGCGGCTGTGCCGGGCGGTTCCGGCACCTGGCGGCCCGCAAGAACGCAAAGACCGTGGTCGCCGCCGCCGTGGCCGAGACCTCGCCGGGTTCTTGTGGGCGGAGATGAACGCGGCCTGAGGTGAGCACTTCTCCCGTCGAGCACCTCGGCGACCGGCTGGCGAGGTGATCGAGATCTCCACGATGCGCCGGGGCACCGCCGTTGCAGGACTGATCCCCGGCGGCACTATGCCGCGGCGATGTCGAAGCGAAGCTAGTCAGGGGCACCTTCCTGCGGATGACCGAGTGCGGTCGATGAGTGCGACTTCCCACTCGGAGCCCCCATTCGAGCGGGGTCTCGAGGCGGCACCGTGAAGTTGCCGAGCGGGTGCGCACTGGCCGGCGGTGCGACGGCAAAGACTACCGCTGCCGACGCGGCCGCGAGGACGAGGAGCCGGCGGACGATGCTCGCGGCTCGAGCCGTCCCCGTCGGGGCGTCGCGTGGCGACGGTGTGCCGCGTCGACCAGCCCCACGACGGTCATCCGGCCGGCCGCTCGTGCGCGGTCGTGATGTCGACGATGGCATCGATGTGGCCTCGGTCGATGCCGTGACGCACACAGGCGAAGGCGAACGCGGTCACGAGGAGGCCGAGACGGAGGCCGTCGTCGCTCAGGGCGACCGCAAGCGCGCCCACCGGTGGCTCCCGCCGGCGGCGCGCCAGATCGGCTCGCGCCCGCCGAGTGGGTCGCGCTGCGGTGCGGGCGCCGGGAGCGCGGTCACTGCGCCTCCATCGCCGCGAGCTCCGTCCTCGCCCGAGGAGCGTGGATCGGGTGGAAGTGCGGGTTGATCTCGAGTGCCAGCTCGAGGTCGCGTCGCGCGCCCTCCGCGTCGCCGAGGGCGCTGCGGATGATGCCCGCGTGGAACGCCCAGAGCGCGTTCCGCGTGCCGATCGACCGCGCGCGGTCCGACCACTCGAGCGCCTCGCGATTGCGGCCGGTGCGGTGCAGGGCCCACGCGTACGCGTCCTGCATCTCGACGAACGGCCGCTCGACGACCGCCGCCTCGGCGAGCGTCAGCGCCTCCGCGGGATCGCCATGGTCCGCTTCGTAGAGGAGGGCGTCGACGTCGGGTGCGACGCCCGCGTCCGCGAACAGCCGCTGCGCCGCCTCGAAGAGCGCGTACATCTCGGTTGCCTCTTCGGTGCGCCCGAGGGACTCGAGGAACTCGCCGTACTCGAGGACGTACGCCGGCAGCGGCGTGCTCTCGATGACGGCTTCGTAGTCGGCGACCGCCGCGTCCACGTTGTCGAGGGCGGCGTGCGCCTTCGCCCGCCCCTGCAGCGCGGCGCGGTAACGCGGGTCGGCGTCGACGGCGCGGTCGTGGTGCCGGAGGGCGGCTGCGGCGTCGCCGCTGTCGAAGGCAAGCTCGCCGAGGTGGTGGTGTGCGAAGGCGCTGGCGGCCGCCGAGGGCGAGACCTCGAGCGCACGCTCCATGTAGCGCCGAGCCAGCGCCGTCTCTCCCCGCAGCTCCCAGGTGTAGGAGACGCGCGCGAGGGAGGAGGTGTCGGGCCGGACGTCGACCATCCGCTGCGTCGCCGTGAACGCCTCCTCGTACCGCCCGAGCTGGATCGCGGCATCAGCGAGCGCGCCCAGCAGGATCGGGTTGCTCCCGTTGATCGCCAGCCCCTCCCGCGCCCGGCGATAGGCGGTGTCGAAGTCGTGCCGGGCAGCGGCAAGCGCGGCGTCGCCTGCTGCTGCGGCGAAGTTGTCGTCGGGGGCGACGGCGACCGACCGTCGCAGGACGGTCTCCGCGGTGTCGTAGTACCGCGGGTCACCGGAGATGCGCGCCTGCTCGACGTAGGCCAGACCGAGCGCCGCCCACGCCGAGCCGTCGGCGGGCAGCCGCTCGACGCGCGCCCGCAGGGCGTCGATCTGCTGGTCCAGGCTCCCGGCGGACAGCGCTGGGGCCGCCAGGTCGACCGGCGGCGATGTCACCTCGGGGGGTGGCGTTTCCGATCGCACTGCTCCGGCGATGCCGCCGACGGAGACGGCGAGGGCACCGACGATCACCCCCGCCCACGGCACGTGCCGCCTCACG
This sequence comes from Solirubrobacteraceae bacterium, assembly GCA_035936515.1. GTDB lineage: Bacteria > Actinomycetota > Thermoleophilia > Solirubrobacterales > Solirubrobacteraceae > CADCVQ01. The sequence continues at coordinate 2,091 of DASYVZ010000324.1, forward strand.
CCGCGTCCGGGGCCTTTAGGTGGGCGAACACGATGACGTTGTCATCGTAGCTCCGCGTCCGCTTGTCGAACGAGCCCCCGCACGTGATCAACCGGAGCGTCGGCTCCGGGGTCGGCCCGTAGACGATGTCGGTGGGAAAGGCGTCCTTATGGAACTGGTGGACGGCGTCGACGACGAACGTGACCGAGGTCCCGTCGTTCCGCCGCACGACCGCCTCGTCCCCGGGCTGGAGTCGATGGAGCAGCAGGAAGATGCCCGGCCCGTCGTAGGAGTCGACGTGGCCGACGATGACGGCGGGACCGGGGTCACCGGGTGCGACGCCCTGCGACCACCATCCGGCGCGCGCCGCGTCGCGGGGGACCGTCAGCGTGCCGTCGGCGGCCAGTCGAAGGTCCTCGAGCTCGGACTCGACACGGATCGCAGGAAGAGCGATGGAGACCGGCGGCGGACCGGGGTCCAACGCCACGCCGCCGGCTGTGGCGCCCGGCGGCGGACCGGGGTCCAACGCCACGCCGCCGGCTGTGGCGCCCGGTGGGGGGATCTCACCGATCGCCACCCGGTCACGGGCGCCCTGTGCGGCGTCGGCGGCGAACAGCGACGTATCCGCAGTGGCGACGGCCATGGCGATCACCACGCCGACGCTGATCCAGCGGTCGCGGCGGGCGCCGCGATGGCTTCGGTCCTGCGGCGACTCATCGGGAGCCATCGCCGGCGCCGCCGGCGTCTGCGGCATGTCGATGCCCTCGGTCAACGTGGCGGCGAGGCGTCGGTCGATAGCGGCGTATGCGAGCACGCCGGCGGCGAGCGCCAAGCCGATCGGCCCGGGGGGGGG
>DASYVZ010000325.1:0-7260 GCA_035936515.1 Solirubrobacteraceae bacterium
CCGGAGGGGTGTGAGGACCCATCCATCGTCGTCCTCAGCGACGGCCCCGACAACACGGCGCACTACGAGCACGCGCGGGCCGCCGGCTGGCTCGGCGCCCACCTCGCGACGCTCGGCGACCTCGAGCGCGACGACGACCGCCTGCGCGTGCGCCTCCCCGACGGCGGGTCGCGGCCCGTGGACGTCGTCTACCGGCGCACGAACGACGACAGCGTCCGCGGCGGCGACGGCGAGCTTACCGACGTCGCCGAGCTGCTGCTCGAGCCCTGGCTGAGCGGGCGCATCGGGCTGGTCAACGCCTTCGGCAACGGACTGGCCGACGACAAGGAGGCCCACAGCCACGTCGAGGACTTCGTGCGCTTCTACCTCGGCGAGGAGCCGAAGGTGCGTTCGGTGCCGACGCTGTCGCTGAGCACGCCGCAGGAGTGCGAAGAGGCGATCGCGCGCCTGCGTGAGCTCGTCGTCAAGCCGCGCTACGGACAGGGCGGCGCCGGCGTCGTGATCGGGGCGCACGCCGACAGCGCCGAGCTCGAGCGCCTCGGCGACGAGCTGCGCGAGCATCCGGAGGACTTCATCGCCCAGCCGATCATCACGCTCTCCTCCCATCCGACGGTGATCGACGGCGAGTTGCAGCCCCGGCACGTCGACCTGCGCCCGTTCGCGTTCTGTGGCGAGGGCGAGGCCGTCGCGCTGATCCCCGGCGGCCTGACCCGCGTCGCGCTCGAGGCCGGGACGCTCGTCGTCAACTCGTCGCAGAACGGCGGCGGCAAGGACACGTGGGTGTTCGACGCGTGACCCCGGGGAGCCGCGCGTCGCTACGACGAGTGGCGGCGGCGTTGCCGGAGGGTCACTGCGCGTTGCGCGGACCGGTGAGCCCGCGCTCGATGTAGATGAGGTCCTGGTTGTCGGCGAGCGCTGCGGTTCCCACGGTCGCCGTCACCGCGATGATCGCGACCGCGAGCGTCGCGGGACGCACTGCCCGTAAGGCGAGCCCGCGCGATCGTGGCTGTGGCGCCGCCAGCGAGAGGTCCTCGAGCGGAGCACGGCGTGCCCCCGATCGTCGGGCTGCGGCCTCGATCAGCGGAACGACCGCGCAGACGAGCGTGAGGCTCGCGAGGATCGCGACCTTGATGCCGTACTCGGTGGGTTGAACGAACACCAACGCCGCGGCGACGAGCGCCGTCAGGACGCCGTAGATGATCCGCCCGCGAGGTGTCTTCGCCGCGGTTGCGGGGTCGGACATCATGAAGAACACGAAGACGAACAGCTCCGGGGACGTGCAGATCTTCACCCAATAGTCAAAGCCGCTGATCGGCGTCTCGCTCCAGATGGCGACGAAGCTGTTGCCGGCGACTGCGAAGAGCGCGATCAGCACGCAGAACGGCACGAGGAACGCGAGCGCCATCCCGAGCATCCGCACGGCCCTGAGGATCCACACCGCGCCGAGGACGATCACCAGCAGCGCGGCGAGGACGGGGGCGTCGAGCGGCCCCCACCACAGGTACTGGGGGAAGACGTGGACCGGGCCGATGATGAGGAGCGCCCAGACGATCCCGACGTTCGAGGGGTTGAAGCGGTGACGTCCGCCGGGGCGCACGAGGTACTTCACGAGCAGCGAGACGAGCGCGGCGCCGATGAACCACTCGATGCCGTTGAGGCTCCACCAGTCGCCGTGGTCGGTGCCGTTGGTGCGCAGGATGAACGCGATGCTGTTGCCGGTCAGCAGCGCGCTGGCCGGCCACGCGAGGATGCCCTGACGCTTGAGCGTGACGGCCATGTCGACCAGCGCGCAGGTGGCGATCGTGATGAGGATCTGGGCGATCGAGACCTTGAAGTCCAGAACCGTCTGCCCGAGCACCTGCAGCGTGACGATGATCGCCGAGAGCTTGAGCCGCGGATCGTGGCGGTTGGGCAGCACGACGGGGATCGTGCGGTTGCCGATCACGAGTCGCGGCCCCGGCGGCGTCGGAGGCGCGCCGGGCGCAGCCGTCGGGAACGGCGGCAACGCGGTCTCGGGCGGGGTCGTGGCGGCGGCGAGGACGGGGCCGCGTTTTCGTCGTGGCGGCGCCATCAGGAGACGCTATGCGATCGGCGGACGGTGGTCCAGCGTCGCGGCGGCGTATGCGCTCGTGATGAGCGGACACCAGATGACGACGGAGCGGTAGCGGCGCGGATCGACGCCCGCAGGCACGAGGAAGTTCATCGATCCGGTCGTGACGTCGAGCGGTGCCACGAACCTCGCCGGCGCGCTGAGGTACTGGCGCGTCGTGCGCGGCTTGCGCAGCGGGTGGAAGCGGATCTCGAGGTCGATGTTCGGGGTCACGTAGAAGTCGCGCAGTCGCAGCGCGTGCCTGCCGTTCGCAAGCCGGTAGATCGTCACACGTCCCCGCCCAACCTGGTCGATCCGGTAGAAGCCACCCGTGGCAACCGTGCGGGTGCCGGGCGCGGACATCGCCGGAAGCGGCGGCTCGACGAGCGGAACGTCGACCTGCTGCTCGACGCGTAGCGTCCACGGCCCATCGGCGCGAACCTGCAAGCCGCCGGACGGGCGCTTGGTCAACCCCTTGCTCCCGCGCCCCGCGCACGGCTCGTCGACCAGCGGGCGCGGGTCGGCAGGCGCGCGGACGACGAACCGGCCCTTCTGGCAGCTCCATGTCACGCGCCACTGGATCGCGCCGTCACTGATCCGAAACAGGTCCGGCGCGCTCGGCCCGGTGCCGCGATAGCGCCCGACCTGCTGCCACCATGGCTGCGAGCGCAGGACCGACCTCGTGGTCGTCGCGCCCGCGGTGTCGACTCGGCTGAAGGCCGACTCGCGTGGCGGCGGAGTCGCCGATCCGAAGAGCGCTGCTCGCGCCCCGAACAAGTCGGCGGCGATCACGAAGCTCGCCGCGAGCATCAGCAGACCGGCAGCAGACGCAGCGCGCCTGAGGATCGATGTTTCGCCGTTGGTCATCGCGTCTCGAACGTAGCAACGAGCGCCGGGCGCGGCGGCACCCGCCGACCGTCACCGCGCCGTTTCAGGTTGGAACTCCTGGGCGGTGATCTCCTCGAGGCGGCGCTTGCGCGTCTCGATGCCGAAGATCGCTGCGGCGAGCGCGGCGAGCGCCATCGGGATCGCTCCGAGGAGCGCGGTGCCGGTGATGGTCGGTGGCGCGATCGCGGCCACGACGATCGCGATGACGACGACGCCGCCCGCCTTGCTGACGGCCGCCGCGAGCCCGGACCCACGTGAGCGGATGCGCGTCGGATACACCTCCGCGCTGTAGGCGGCGAGCACCGCGACGAGCGAGCTGATCCCCCAGATCGGGACGACGAGCAGCGCGTTGAGCAGCGTACGGTCGCCGGCGACGGCGTCACCGGCGAGCGCGAACGCGAACAGCGCCACCGCCGTCAGGCCCGCGAGCAGGACGATCGTCTTCTTGCTGCTCCAGAACCCGTACAGCCAGGCGATGAGGAAGTTCAGCGGAAAGCCGATCAGCGCCGAATCGCGCAGGATCCGGTCGGCGGTGACCTCGGTGTAGCCCAGGCTGCGCAAGTTCGTCGGGATCCACAGCTGAAAGCCGAAGCTGACGAGACCGATGCCGACGCCGAGCAGCACGACGACCGACGTCGGCCGCCGCAGCGGCCGCGCGAAGAGCTGCGCGAACCGTGACTGCACGAGCTCCTCGACCGCCAGCTCGGGCTTCTGGTCGGGCACGAGCTTGGCGCCGTAGCGGGCCATGACCGCGCGAGCATCCTCGTTTCGCCCATGGGCGAGCAGGAAGCGCGGAGACTCGGGGATCCAGCGGTTGAGGACGATCAGCAGCAGCCCGGTCGGCAGCCCGATCAGCCACAGGATGCGCCAGCTGTACTCCGGCACCAGCGCGGACGAGAGCCAGCTGGTGAGGATGTAGGCCCCCGCGACGTCGCCTCCGATGAGCACCATCAGCCAGCCGCGGTGACGGCTCGGGATCGTCTCGGCCATGAGCGTGAAGACGATCGGGAGCATGCCGCCGACGCCGAGGCCCATGACGAAGCACATGACCAGGTTGAGCTGGTAGGAGGGCATCGACCCGCACACGGCGGTGGCGACGAAGAGCACGCCGGCCAGCAGGATCGACGCGCGGCGGCCGATGCGATCCCCGAGCCACCCCCAGCACAGCGAGCCGAGCACGGTACCCGTGATCCCCGCCAGCGGCAGGAGCGCGGCCGCAGGATGGCCCGCCGGGTTGATGGGCGATCTCAGCCCGTACTCCGCGGCGAATCCGGGAACCACGAACGCCAGCGTCGTGGGCTTCATCACGTCGATCGTCACCGCGGCGGCCATGACGAGCAACAGCCCGACGTGCGCGCCGTTGATCGGCGCGTCGTCGAGCGGCTTGATCGAGACACGGGCGACGCTGCCGCGATCCGCCACGCGTGCGCGCGGAAACAGTCCGTACGCGGTCAAGCCCAACCCGGCGAAGATCAGCATCATGCCGATCAGCATCGGCGGGTCGACCGGCATCCCCTCGAGCCGGTAGTTCTCGTCTGCGGCCCCCACGTACATCGGCAGATGCAGCAGGACGCCGGCGGTCACCGCGGCGATCCCCGCCCACGCCACCGGCTCGCGACGCGAGATCCCACCTGACGCGACCCTCGCGCTCATCGACCGCACTCGGGCAGCACGAGAAGCGAATGAGGCGGCGCACCGTGCAGCACCTCGATGTCGACGGCGCGCAGCTCGGTGGCGGTCATCGGGTCCTCGCCGGTGCCCGGGTTGCGTGCGTAGCGCGGATGCGCTCCCGATGAGACCTGCAGGCGGATGCGGTGCCCGGCCGCGAAGCGATGGCCCATCGGCCACAGGTGAAACGCGACGTTCCACGTTCCGTCGGCGGTCTGCTCGAAGCGCCCGGGCGCGATCCGCGCCAGCGCGTCGCAGACGTTGCGCGAGATCCCGTCGCCGTCGACGTCGCAGACGCGCGCGAAGACGTCGAAGTACGGCTCGCTGGCGCGCACGCGCAGCTGCACCCGGGCGACGCCGATCGCCTCGAGCGCCTGCGCCAGCGGCGACGTCGTGTACGTCAGCACGTCGCCGCGCGTCTCGAGCGCGCGGTTGTCGACGACCGGACGGCGCGCGAGTAGCAGCGGCCCGCCGAGCGACGGGGTCGGGTGCGCCGGGTCGTAGCGGTAGCGGTCGGCGCCGCCGGGGGGGCGTGGATCAGTTGCCACGGGTTCGGCCTCCCCCAGCCGCGCCCCGGCCGTGAGCCACAGCCGGCGTTCGCCGGTGTCCGGCGGCGGCCAGCCGTCCAGGTCGCGCCAACCGTCGCCGACGCGCTCCCCCGTGACGAAGACGCGGACGGCGGCCGCTCGCACTAGCCGGCCGTCACCGAGCAGGTGCGCCCGCAGCCAGGCGAGCGCCTCGCGCATCCCCGCCGCCACGAGACCGTGCGAGGTGTGCGCCCACGGCCCGACGATGAGCTGGGTCTCGCGGCCGGCCGCGGCCAGCGCCGTGTGGTCGTCGATCATCCAGGGCAGGAAGATGTCGTACCAGCCACCGACGAACTGCACGGGCGCCGTGACCCGCGCGACGTCAGGCGCGTAGTCGCGCGCCGCCCAGTAGGCGCCGTCGCGCGCCGGGCTGGCCATCGCCTCGCGAAACCACCGCACCTCCGCGCCGGTCGCGAGCGTGTCGAGGTCGGCGAGCGGGACCTCGTGCAGCAGCGTCTGCACCCGCCTGATCGCCCGCGCCATCGCCAGCGGCGCCAGCCGCCGCTCCTGCGCGCCGATGAGCGCCAGCCACGTGGCCGAGGTGTCGAGGGCGAGGCTGCCGCCGGGGTACGTCTGGCCGTGAAACTGCGAGGCGCTGACCTGGATCGCGAGCGCGGCGACGTCCCGCGCCGCCGCCGGGGCGACGGCCCACTGCACGAGCCCGAGGTAGCTCGGGCCGACGAGCGCGATCCGCTCGGCGTGCCACGGCTGCGCGCGGATCCAGTCGAGCGTCGCCAGCCCGTCGGCGCGCGCGTCGAAGGGGCTGAACTCGCCGCCGGAGCCGAACGTGCCGCGCGTGCTCTGGATGACGACCTGCAGCCCGCGCTCGGCGAGCGTGCGGCCGAAGATCAGCCCGAACACCTGGCGGCGGCCGTAGGGCGAGCGTACGAGCACCGTCGGCTGCGGCTCGTCGCGCGTCGCGCTCGGGACCCAGCGGTCGGCGAGCAGGACCACGCCGTCGCCCATCGTCACGCGCAGATCCTGCTCGCAGACGACGTCCTCGCTCTGCGCGCGCGGCAGGCCGGCGATGCGCGCGAGCAGCGCGCTGGCGAGGCTCACCGGTCGGGGGCGCGGTGGAAGATCACGTGACCCAGGCTAGGACCGGTGGCGAGCCGAGGTGTGAAGGGTCGAGCCCTGGGTGGCCGGTGGAGCGCGCCGCGAGCGCCGAACAATGACCTCATGCACCGCTCCCTCCTGACATCCCTCCTCGCGGCCGCGCTGCTCGCGCTGCCCGCCACGGCATCCGCCGCCGACACCCTCGTGGCGCCCGATCCCGCCGCCGAGCAGGTCACGGCACTCGACGGCACGATCGTGTGGTGACCGGCGATTTCGGCCGCCAACGCCTCATGCAGCGCACCCCCGACGGCACGATCTCCGTCGTGAAGGGGACGCGCGAGGCGCGCGACTACCGCCACGTCGACCTCGGCCGCGACCGCGACAACAGGCTGCTGCTGACCTACCTGCGTTGCGACCTGGGCGGGCCGTGCCAGGCGCTCTGGAACGACCTCGACGGCCGCCGTGCGACGTTCCGCAACCTCGCGCTGCCCGGCTGCCGCGTCGACACGGCCCCCGCGCAATGGCGCACGCGCATCGCCTACGGCCTGTTCTGCAGCGGCTCGGCCGCGAACCGCAAGCGCAGCGGCCTGTACGTCAAGAGCGGCTCGCGCCAGCCGGTGCGCCTGCCGCGCCCCAAGGACGCCGTGCGGTTCGGCATCACGAACATCGCCGACGTCGACCTGCGCTCGACCCGCGTCGCCGCGGTCGCCGCCGACATCTACGAGTACTCGTTCTCGCAGACGACCGCCGGCAAGGACATGCGCTCGGCGCTCCTGGCGGCGTCGGAGGGCGAGAGCGACGCGCACGTGCGCGGCATCGCGCTCGGGCGCGCCAACGTGCACTGGACGCTGGTGAACTCGATCCACGTCGGCGACCCGAACGAGGCGACGATCTTCCGCCAGCAGGGCGACTGCCTGCAGCGTGAGCGGCTCGTCAGCGCGACCAGTCCGTCCGCGGGCGAGGGGTTCCTCG
>DASYVZ010000326.1:0-10149 GCA_035936515.1 Solirubrobacteraceae bacterium
ACCAACTCGAGGTAGACCATCTCGGTCGAATCCGACCGCCGAGGGCCCAGCTTGAGGATCCGCGTGTAGCCACCCGGGCGCTCCGCGTAGCGCGGGGCCACCTCCGCAAACAGCGTGTGCACGACGAACTTGTCCTGCCCGAGCGTCGAGAGCGCCTGGCGGCGCGCGTGCAGGTCACCACGCTTGGCCAGCGTGATGAGCTTCTCGATCTCGGGCTTGACGGCCTTGGCCTTCGCCTCCGTCGTCTCGATGCGCTCGTGCTCGATGACCTCCTTGCAGAGGTTCATCAGCAGCGCCTTGCGATGCGAGGAGGAGCGGCTGAGCTTGTTGCGGGTCTTCTGGTGGCGCATGTCGGCGGTCCGGGACTCTAGTCGTCGCGGAGATCGAGGCCGCGGTTGTGCAGCGTCTCGATCACCTCGTCGATGGACTTCTTGCCGAAATTCGGGATCGCGTTGAGCTCACCCTCGGACTTGGAGATGAGGTCGCCGACGGTCTGGATGCCGGCCCGCTTGAGGCAGTTGTAGGAGCGCACCCCCAGCTCGAGCTCCTCGATGAGGATGTCGTGCATCGGCCCGGCCGACGTTGCGCCGCCCGCGGCGCCCGCCAGCGCGCCGGACCCGTTGGTGCCCTCGAGCTGCCCGCCGGGCCCGGCACGCAGCTCCTCGATGCGGTCGGCGTCGGTGAAGATCGCCAGCTGGGCGATGAGGATCTCCGCGGCCTCGCGCAGCGCCGCCTGCGGGTCGATCGACCCGTCGGTCTCGATGTCGAGCGTGAGCTTGTCGAAGTCGGTGCGCTGCCCGACGCGGGCGGGCTCGACGCCGTAGGCGACGCGCCGCACCGGCGAGAAGATCGAGTCGATCGGGATGACGCCGATCGGCTGGTCGGGCGACTTGTTGTCCTCCGACTGGCGGTAGCCGCGACCGCGACCGACCGTGAGGTACAGCTCGAGCTTGGTCTTCTTCTCGAGCGTCGCGATGTGCACGTCGGGGTTGAGGATCTCCACGCCCGCGGGCAGGTCGATGTCCTTGGCGGTGATCTCGCCCGGGCCGGTGACGACGAGCGGGGCCTCGACCTCGGTCGCGTCGGAGTGCATCCGGCAGACGATCCCCTTGAGGTTCAGGACGATGTCGGTGACGTCCTCCTTGACGCCCTTGATCGTGGAGAACTCGTGGGCGACCCCCTCGATGCGCACGCTGGTCACGGCGGCGCCGGCGAGCGAGCTCAGCAGCACTCGCCGCAGCGAGTTGCCAAACGTGTAGCCGAATCCCCGGTCGAGGGGCTCGATGGTGAACGAGCCACGGTTCTCCTCGACCGTCTCGCTGGTGATCCGGGGGACTTGGAAGTCGAGCATCGGGGTCCTAACGTCGGGGTGTCACTGGGGTGCCGCTGCGCGCTTGTGCGTCCGTGCGCGCACGGGCAAGACTCAAAAAGCGGGGTTACTTCGAGTAGAGCTCGACGATGAGCTGCTCCTGAACCGGAGCGGCGATCTCCCGGCGCTCGGGCTTGCGCAGCACCTTTGCCGTCAGGGAGTCATGGTCGGCCTGCAGCCACGCGGGAACCTGGGCGGTCAGCTCGGTGGCGTCACGGATGAGGGGTTCGACGGGGGTGCCGGCCTTGACGGCGACGACGTCGCCCTCGCGCACCTGATAGCTCGGGATGTCCACGCGGCGGCCGTTGACGGTCCAGTGGCCGTGGCGGATGAACTGCCGCGCCTGGCTGCGCGATCCCGCGAAGCCGAGGCGCACGAGGACGTTGTCCAGGCGCGACTCGAGGATCGTCAGCAGGTTCTCGCCGGTGATGCCCTCCTGGCGCGAGGCCTTGGCGTAGTAGATGCGAAACTGCTTTTCGAGGACGCCGTAGTAGCGCCGCGCCTTCTGCTTCTCGCGCAGCTGGACTCGGTACTCCGACTGCTTCTGGCGCCCGCGCCCGTGGTCGCCCGGCGGGTACGCGCGCCGCTCGACGCCGCACTTGTCGGTCAGGCAGCGCTCGCCCTTCAGAAACAGCTTCTGGCCTTCGCGCCGGCACTGCTTGCAGGCCGGTCCGGTATCACGTGCCATCGGTCAGACCCTCCGGCGCTTGCGGGGACGGCAGCCGTTGTGCGCCTGCGGGGTGACGTCCTTGACGCCGGTGACCTCGAGGCCGGCGGCCTGCAGCGAGCGGATCGCGGTCTCGCGGCCCGAGCCGGGGCCCTTGACGAAGACCTCGACCTTCTGCAGACCCTGGTCGATGCCCTTGCGCGCCGCGGCGTCGGCCGTGACCTGGGCAGCGAACGGGGTGGACTTCCGAGAGCCCTTGAAGCCGGCGCCACCGGCTGATTCCCATGCGATCACGTTGCCGTGCGTGTCGCACAACGACACGATCGTGTTGTTGAAGGAGGTCTTGATGTGGGCCTGGCCGATCGGAATGTTCTTCTTCGGCTTACGACGGCCACGTTGAGGTCGCTTGGGAGCAGGCATTAGTGGTTCCTCCGCGGGGCGTCCGGCCCCGCGTCATGGTGACAAAGCGCGAGCGCAGCGAGTCGGGCCTCCGGCCTCGCGTGAATCACTTCTTCGTGGCCTTCTTCTTGCCGGCCACCTGCATGCGCTTGGGCCCCTTGCGCGTGCGGGCATTCGTCTTGGTGTTCTGCCCGCGGACGGGCAGGTTGCGGCGATGGCGCATGCCGCGGTAGCAGCCGATCTCCATCAGGCGCTTGATGTTCTGGGAGCGCTCGCGCCGCAGGTCGCCCTCGACCGTGAGGTCGTCGATCGCCTCGCGCAGCCGGGCCACCTCGTCCTCGGTCAGGTCGCGGACCTTGCGGTCGGGCTCGATGCTCGTGGCCTTGAGGATCTCGTTCGCCGTCGGCCGCCCGACGCCGTAGATGTACGTCAGGCCGATCTCTGCGCGCTTGTTGAGGGGGATGTTGATGCCTGCGATCCGAGCCATCGACTACCCCTGACGCTGCTTGTGACGCGGATTGGAGCAGATCACCAGGACCGCCCCGTGGCGGCGGATGATCTTGCACTTTTCACACATCGGCTTGACCGACGGACGTACCTTCATGAGCCCCTTCTTGCAGACGTGAGGAAACGCGCGCAGGACAACAAACATCCCGCCCGCGAGAACGACCAATGAGGGTAGCAAAGCATTCTCAGCCGGCCGATTCGTGCCACGGCGTCAGGACCCTCGGCCCATTGGCGGTGACCGCGATCGTGAATTCGAAGTGGGCTGCGAGCGACCCGTCCTGCGAGTAGATCGACCAGTGGTCCTCGCCCATGCGCACGGCGTGGCGGCCGGTGGTGACCATCGGCTCGATCGCGAAGACCATGCCCTCCTCGAGCTTGATGCCCTTCCCGGCGGGACCGTAGTTGGGGATCTGCGGGTCCTCGTGCATGTCGCGGCCGATGCCGTGCCCGACGAGCGAGCGCACGACCGACAGCCCGTCGGCTTCGACGACCTCCTGTACGGCGTGCGAGACGTCGCCGAGGCGATTGCCGACGCGACACTGCTCGGCGGCGGCGAACAGCGAGGCGGCGGTCGTGTCGAGCAGCTTGCGCGCGGTCTGCGAGATCGACCCGACGGCGAACGTCCGTGCGGCATCGGCGACCCAGCCGTCGAGGATCACGCCGCAGTCGACCGACAGCACGTCGCCCTTGCGCAGCGCGTACGGCCCGGGTATGCCGTGCACGACCATCGAGTTGGGCGACGTGCACAGCGAGCCGGGAAAGCCGCGGTAGCCCTTGAAGGCCGGCGTCGCGCCCTGCGAGCGGATGAACTTCTCGGCCGCCGTGTCGAGCTCCTTCGTCGTCACGCCCGGACGGATCTTGCGCTCGACGAGCTGCAGCGTGCGGACGAGGATGTCGCCCGCCGCCCGCATCTTGTCGATCTGCTCGGGGGTCTTCTTGACGATCAACGACCGGCCCCTCGGTACATCCGCTGCACTAAAGCTCGTCTTCGAGTCGCAGCGTGGCGATCGTCGCGCGGATGTGATCGTGCACCTCCGTCGGGGCGCGCGTGCCATCGAAGCGCCGCAGCAACCCGCGCTGCTCGTAGTGCTCGACGAGCGGCTCGGTGGTCGCGTGGTACACCGCCAGGCGCTTGGCGATGGTCTCGGGCTTGTCGTCGTCGCGCTGAACGAGCCGCGAGCCGTCGACGTCGCAGCGGCCCTCGTGCTTGGGCGGGTCGAACTCGACGTGGTAGACGCGGCCGGTCTTGACGCTCACGCGGCGCCCGGAGAGCCGGCGCTGGACCTCCTCGTCGGGCACGTCGATGAGGATCACCGCCGTCAGCCGCCGGTCGGCCGCCTCCAGCCCTGCCTGCAGCGCCTCGGCCTGCGGGATCGTGCGTGGGAACCCGTCCAGCAGGAAGCCGTCGCGCGCGTCGGCGCTGCCAAGGGCGTGGAGGATGACGCCGGTGATGACCTCGTCGGGGACGAGCTCGCCCTTGTCCATGTAGGACTTCGCCTGCTTGCCCAGCTCCGTCTCGTCGCGGATCGCGCTGCGCAGGATGTTGCCCGTCGCGATGTACGGCAGGTTGAAGTCGTCGGTGAGGCGCTCGGCCTGGGTGCCCTTGCCGGCGCCCGGCGGCCCGAGAAGGATGAGGTTGAGCTCGCTGGACATGAGGCCGTCGGAGACTACTGCGCAGCGGGTGTGAGCGGACGGAGATCGCGTTCCGGCCTCCGGACGACGTTACTTGAGGAAGCCCTCGTAGTTGCGCATCATCAGCTGGGCCTCGAGTTGCTTCATCGTGTCCAGCGCGACGCCCACGACGATGAGGATCGACGTGCCGCCGAAGAAGAAGTTGGCGCTCGTCTGGTTGATGAGGATCGTCGGCATGGCGGCGACCGCCGCGAGGTACAGGGCGCCCGGGAACGTCAACCGGGCGAGCACGCGGTCGAGGAACTCCGCCGTCGGGCGGCCGGGGCGCACGCCCGGGATGAAGCCGCCGTACTTCTTGAGGTTGTCGGCCTGGTCGACGGGGTTGAACGTCACCGCCGTGTAGAAGTACGTGAAGAGGATGATGAAGATCGACTCGCCGACGATGTAGGCCCAGCCGTTCGGCGAGAAGAACGCCGCGAAGTCGTTGCCGAAGTTGTTGTTCATGAGCTGGCCCACGGTCGGCGGGAAGGCCATGATCGAAGCCGCGAAGATGACCGGGATGACGCCGGCCATGTTCACGCGCAGCGGCAGGTAGGTCTGGCCGCCCTGCGTCATGCGGCGGCCGATGACGCGCTTGGCGTACTGGATCGGGATGCGCCGCTGGCCCTCCTGGACGAAGCAGATGGCCGCGATCACGCCGAGCGCGATGAACGGCATCATGACCTTGAAGACCGGGTCGGGGCTCGTCGCCCACGCCTGGATGCCGTTGGGCAGGCCCGAGACGATCGACGCGAAGATCATCAGCGAGATGCCGTTGCCGATGCCGCGCTGGGTGATCAGCTCGCCCATCCACATGATGAGGATGCAGCCGGCCGTCAGCGAGATGACGATCATGAAGACCCGCGCGGCGCTGAAGTTGTCGATGATCGGCTGGCCGGCGCTGGCCGTGAACGAGCGAAACAGGAAGACGTAGCCGATCGACTGCCCGAACGCCAGGCCGACGGTGAGGTAGCGGGTGTACTGCGTGATCCGCTGCTGGCCGACCTCGCCCTCCTTCTGGAGCTTTTCGATCGACGGCACGACGACCGTGAGCAGCTGCAGGATGATCGAGGCCGTGATGTACGGCATGATCCCCAGCGCGAACAGCGCGATCCGGGCCAGGCCGCCGCCGCTGAAGAGGTTCAGGAAGCCGAGGATGCTCGAGCCGCTGAACGAGTCCTGCACCGCCTTGACGGCCTCGACGTTGATCCCCGGCACGGGGATGTGCGCACCCAGGCGGTACAGCGCGAGGATGAACATCGTGATCGCAAGCTTCTTGCGAATGTCGGCGACCTTGAAGGCCGTGAGGATCGTGGCGAGCACGACGGATCAGGTTAGACCACAGCTGGCGACGGACGGCCGGACGAGCCGGCGTCAGTCAGCGACGATATGACAGGTCCCGCCGGCAGCCTCGATCGCCTCGCGCGCGCTGGCGCTGAAGCGGTGGGCGTGCACGGTGAGCGGCTTGGAGATCGCGCCCTTCGCGAGGACCTTGATCTGCACGTCCTTGCGCGAGCCGAGGCCCTTGGCCTTGATGGCCGCGATCGTGACCTCGTCGCCGCTGTCGAAGCGTCGCTCGAGATCCTGCAGGTTGACGGCCTGCGTCCGCGTACGGAAGGGCTCGAACGGCATCGACTTCTTCATGTGCGGCCCGCGCAGCTTGCGCATCCGCATGTGAATCGGCATCTGGCCGCCTTCGAAGCCGGGACGGCTCTTGGAGCCCGAGCGCGCACCGGCGCCCTTGTGGCCTCGGCCCGATGTCTTGCCCGTGCCGGAGCCGTGGCCGCGGCCCACGCGCTTGCGTGGCCTGCGGCTGCCGGGGGCGGGCTTGAGCGTGTGCAGCCCGATCTCCTGGGGGTCGTTCTCCGTGGGCTGGGGCGGCGTCATGACTGCTCCTCGACGATGCGGACGAGATGGCGCACGCGGTGGATCATGCCCCGCGCCTGCGGGGTGTCCTGCACCTCGACGACCTGGCCGATGCGGTGCAGGCCCAACGAGCGCAGCGTGTCGAGCTGGCGTTGATCTGCGCCGTTCTTGGACTTGTACTGCGTGATTCTCACGCTGACTCACCCTCGGCGGCGGCGGCGGCGGCGGCCGGCTCGGCCTCCTCCGGGTCCGGAGCGGGCGGTGCGACGACGGCCTCGTCGACACCGGCCTCGGCGTCGGTGCCGGCGATCGCCTCGGCGGCGACATCCTCGCCGCCGCCGATACCGAGCACCTGGTTGATCGACAGGCCACGCAGCTCGGCGACCTCCTCGGGGCGGCGCAGGCCCTGCAGGCCGGCGACGGTCGCCTTGACGAGGTTGATCGGGTTCTGCGAGCCCAGCGACTTGGAGAGGATGTCGTGGATCCCGGCCAGCTCGAGCACCGCCCGTACGCCGCCGCCGGCGATGACGCCGGTACCGGGCGAGGCGGGCTTCATGAAGACACGGCCGGCGCCGTAGATGCCCATCGTCTGGTGCGTGATCGTCGCCCCGTGCTTGGGCACGCGGAAGAGGTTCTTCTTGGCCTGCTCGACGCCCTTCTGGATCGCGAGCGGGACCTCGTTGGCCTTGCCGTAGCCGACGCCGACGACATCGCGTTCGTCGCCGACGACGACGAGCGCGGTGAACGAGAAGCGACGGCCGCCCTTGACGACCTTTGCGACCCGGTTGATCTCGACCACGCGCTCCTGGAGGTCCAGGCCCGCCTGACTGACGGAGCGGTCGACCACTGGGGCACTCATCGCGACGACCTCCGATTGCGGACGACGCTGGCGATGGCCAAGCGATGGCTCGATGTCATACCGTTATCCCTCCTTCGCGGATGCCCTCTGCGAAGGCCTTCACACGGCCGTGGTACTGGTAGCCGCCGCGGTCGAAGACGGCAGCGGTGACGCCGGCGGCGGCAGCGCGCTCCGCGAGCAGCTTGCCGGCCGCGGTGGCCTGCTCCATCGGAGCCTTGTCGCGCAGGGGCGCCTCGGTCCAGACGACCGCCGCGAGCGTGTGCCCCTCGACGTCGTCGACGAGCTGCGCGGCGATGCCGCGGTTGGAGCGAAAGACGCTGACGCGTGGGCGCTCCGCGGTGCCGGTGATCTTCGCGCGGACGCGGCGGCGGCGCTTGAGGCGCCGCTGGGGCTTCGTCTTGACGGTCATGCGCGCTTACCGACCTTCCGGGCGACGTACTCGCCCTCGTAGCGGATGCCCTTGCCCTTGTAGGGCTCCGGCGGGCGCTGCTTGCGGATGTTGGCGGCGGTCTCGCCGACCTGCTGCTTGGAGTTGCCCTTCACGACGATGCGCGTCGGCATCGGGACCTCGAACTCGATGCCGTCGGGGGCCTTGATGGGCACCGGATGCGAGTAGCCGAGCGCGAGCTCGAGGTCGCGCCCCTTGAGCAGCGCGCGGTAGCCGACGCCCTGGATCTCGAGCGTCTTCTGAAACCCGGTCGTGACGCCCTCGACCATGTTGGCGACGAGCGAGCGCGTGAGGCCGTGCAGCGCGCGATGCTCGCCACGATCGGTCGGGCGCTTGACGACGAGCTCGGAGTCCTCCTGCTCGACGGAGATCGCCAGCGGAACGCGTTCCGAGAGCTCGCCGCGCGGGCCGTTGACGCGTACGAGCTCGGGCTCGATCGACACCGTCACACCGGCCGGCAGGGGAATGGGCTTCTTTCCGATTCGCGACATCAGATGGTCCGTTCCGCGGCCCGCACCGTCAGATGTGCGTGTATCGCGATCGGACCCGCCCACCCGCGCCGCGGGGCGAAGGTGGACAGTGCTAGCGGGACGGACGCCTTCGGTCCGTGGCGATCCTGCGCCGCGAGATGCGTGCAGCTGGCGGTGCGGGTTGTGGAATGGGCCATCTTGATTACCAGACGTGCGCCACGACTTCGCCGCCGACGCCCGCGCTGCGGGCTTCGTGGCCGGTCATCACGCCGCGCGACGTCGAGACGATGGCGGTGCCCATTCCGCCAAGCACCTTGGGGATGTCCTGCGCGCCGGCGTACGTACGGCGGCCCGGGCGCGAGACGCGCTTGAGGCCGGAGATCGCCGAGCGGCGGTCGGACGTGTACTTCAGGCGCACGCGGATCAGCTCGCCGGGATGGTCGGCATCCGGGGCGACGACGTCGTAGCCGTCGATGTAGCCCTGCTCGGCGAGGATGCGCGCGCACTCGGACTTCAACCGGGACGACGGGATGTCGACCGTCTCATGGGCGGCCTGAATCGCGTTGCGGATCCGCGTGAGGAAATCGGCGATGGGGTCGGTGCTGGCGCTCACAGTCGTGCTCTCGTTAGATGCTGCTTGGTTACCACGAAGACTTCGTCATGCCCGGCACGAACCCGTTGTGGGCCATCTCGCGCAGGCAGATCCGGCACAGGCCGAACTTCCGATAGACGGAGCGGGCCCGGCCGCATCGGCGGCAACGGCTGTACTCCCGGGTCTGGAACTTCGCGGGTCGTGCTTGGCGAACCCGCTGGGACGTCTTGGCCATTCTAGTCTGCTTCCTCTTCGGTTTCCTCAGCGGGCTCCTCGGGCGGCTTCTCGTAGGCCTCCGGGTTCTCCTCCTTGAGCTGCTCGAGCGCGGCCTGCTCGGCCTCGGCCTTCGCGCGCAGCTCCTCGTGATGGGCGGCCTCCGCGGCGGCCGCCGCGCGCGCCTCCTGCTCGGCCTTGTCGGGGCGGTTCTCCTTCGTGAAGGGCATGCCGAAGGCCTCGAGCAGCGCGAACGCCTCGATGTCGGTCGTCGCCGACGTCGTGATCGTGATGTCCAGGCCCCGGACCATGTCGACCGAGTCGTAGTCGATCTCCGGGAAGATCGTCTGCTCACGGACGCCGAGCGAGTAGTTGCCGCGGCCGTCGAAGGCGTTGGCCTTCAGGCCGCGGAAGTCGCGGATCCGCGGGATCGCGACGGACATGAGGCGATCGAGGAACTCGTAGGCACGCTCGTTGCGCAGCGTGACGGCGAGCCCGACGGGCATCCCCTCGCGCAGCTTGAAGTTCGCTATCGACTTGCGCGCGCGGCGCACGTTGGGCTTCTGGCCGGCGATCGTCGCAAGCTGCTCCTGGGCGGCCTCGAGAGCCTTGGAGTCCTGCTTGGCGTCGCCGACGCCCATGTTCACGGTGATCTTCTCGATGCGCGGCGCCTGCATGACCGAGGAGTAGCCGAAGCGCTGCATGAGCGCGGGGCGGATCTCCTCGAGATAGCGGGCCTTCAGGCGCGCGGGTGGTGCGGCGGTCTGGGTGGGCACTAGAACTTCGCTCCGGTCCGGGCCGATACGCGCAGGCGCTTGCCCTGCTCTTCGATCGTACGAACACGCGTCGCCTTCTTGTCCTTCGGGTCGCGCAGCGCGACGTTCGAGAGGTGGATCGGAGCCTCCCGCTCGATGACGCCGCCCGGCTCCATGGAGCCCGGGCGCGGGCGCGTGTGGCGCTTGATGATGTTCAGGCCCTCGACGTAGACGCGGTCCTTGCGCGGGTCGACGCGCAGCACCTTGCCCTGCTTGCCGCGGTCCTTGCCGCTGATGACGACGACCTCGTCGCCCTTGACGATGCGTGCGGGC
>DASYVZ010000327.1:0-2500 GCA_035936515.1 Solirubrobacteraceae bacterium
GGGCAGCGCGCGCTCGATCTCGAAGTGCGTGACAGCGTGCTTGGGGGCGTCGCTGTCGGTCGACATGAGGATGCGCCGGCGCCGGTCGCGCCCGATCGGCGCCTCGATCGTGCCGCTGCGCGACGGCGGGCGGCCCTCGACGAGCGCGAGGTACTCGCGGCGGATCTCCCGCCGTGCCAGCGCCTCCTTCAGCCCGCGGTGGACGGTGTCGCTCTTGGCGACGACGAGCAGCCCCGACGTGTTGCGATCCAGGCGATGCACGATCCCGGCGCGCCAGGCGTCGTCGCCGCCCGCCGACCGCCCCGCGAGCGCCTGGGCCAGCGTCCCCTCGCGATGGCCGCGAGCGGGATGCACGACGACGCCCGCCGGCTTGTCGACGACGATCAGGTGCTCGTCCTCGTAGACGACGGCGAAGGATGCGACGGGCGCGTCGGGATCCGGCGCCGCGTCGTACTGGGGCGAGTCGTCGACGGCGACCTGCTCGCCGCCGGCCACGCGGTGGTTCTTCTTCACGCTCTCCCCGTCGACGAGCACGCGGCCCGCGACGATCAGCCGCTGCGCGCGCGAGCGCGAGCCGAGCGGCTCGGCGAGCAGCACGTCGAGCCGCTCGCCGGCGGACTCAGGCGCGACGTTCAGCTCGATCGGCACGCTCGATCACCACCAGGAGGATGACGACGCCGACGGTGATCGACGCGTCGGCGACGTTGAACGCCGGCCAGTGCGGCAGCTTGAGGTAGTCGATGACGGCGCCCTCGCGCACGCGGTCGACGATGTTGCCCAGCGCGCCGCCGAGCAGCATGCCGGTCGGCAGCCAGACGAGCGGCCGGGCGGCGTTGCGCGCGAAGAAGACGAGCAGCGCGCCGAGCGCCAGCGCGATGACGATCGAGACGATCGCGCCGCCGTTCTGCAGCTGGCCGAACGCCACGCCGGTGTTGCGCGTGTTGACGAGGTCGACGAACCAGACGAGGTCGCGCTGCTCGCCGCGCTCCAGCGACGAGGTGACGAGCGCCTTGACGACCTGGTCCGCCGCGAGCACGACGGCGAGGACGATCGCCGCGCGCGCCCACGCGTCACGCCGCGACAGCGCGGCTGGAGCCGGCGTCACCCGTGGATGATGTTGATGATGAGGCCGCCGACGATCTGCAGGAACAGGATGCCGACGATCGGGCTCACGTCGACCGGCCCGATCGGCGGGATGAAGCGCCGGAAGATCCCGAGGTACGGCTCGCAGACGTCGCGCAGGAAGCCGAGCACGGCGCTGGACCACTTCGAGTACGGGATCCGCCCACCGAACGCGAAGATCAACGACGTGATGATGTACGCGAAGATCAGGATCAGGTAGACGATCAGCAGCGCGTTGAGGAAGTTCGCGATCGACTCGCGCGCCGTCGCCAGGACGAAGAGCGCAGTCATCGCGAGTACCTGCCTTCCGGCTCGACGCCGGCAACCGTCGAGCAATCGCGCGCGGTCATCGCGCCACGACGGCCTGCATGGCATCGTCGAACGCCGCCCGCACGCCGCTGTGCTCGAGCGCGGCGAGCCCGCGCGCGGTGATCCCGCCCGGCGAGGTGACCATTCGGCGCACGGCGAGCGTGTCCATCCCGCGCGCCTGGAGCAGCGCGGCGCTGCCACCCATGCTCGCGGCGACGAGCGTACCGGCCACGTCGGCGGGCATCCCGGCGCGCACGCCGGCATCGACCTGCGCCTCCGCGACGAGCGCGACGTAGGCGGGCGCACAGCTCATCAGGCCGGTTGCGACCTCGAACTGCGCCTCGTCGAGGTCGACGACGAGGCCCACGCGCTCGAACAGCGCGACGGCCTGCGCCTCGAGCTCGGCCGCGGCCTCGGCGTCGCGGGCGTGGCAGGTGACCCCCTGCCTCACCTCGACCGGGACGCTCGGGATCATCCGTACGACCGGCGTCGTGCCGTACGCCGCGCGCAGCGCGGCGAGCGGTACGCCACCGAGGATCGAGATGACGGCCTTCGCGCCGCCGCCGATCTCCCGCGCGACCCGCTCGAGTCCCGCCGGCTTGTGCGCGAGCAGCAGCGCGTCGGCGCGCTCGGCCAGCTCGGCATTGGAATCGACGGCCTCGCCGCCGAGCTCCTCGACGAGCGCCTCGGCGCGCGAGCGGTCGGGGTCGTGCACGAGAACGGGATCGCCCCACCCCCGCGCAAGCGCAGTGGCCATGTTCCCCGCTCCGATGAGGCCGATCTTCATCTCTTCCGAACCCTAGTTGACGCCGTGAGGAGATGATCCTGGAGCCTGGTGGCCGGGCGGGCCAGGGACAGTGCGCCAGCACGGACCTTGTCCGTCTCGCGGCCCAGGCGCCAGGAGCGCACCTCACGACTGGTTGAAGAAGCCTTTTTCGATGAGCTCGGCCTTCTCCTCGGCCGAGATCTGCACGTTGCGCGGGGTCAGCATGAAGACCTTGTGCGCGATGCGCTGCATCCCGCCGTCGAGCGCGTACGTCAGGCCGCTGGCGAAGTCGATCAGCCGCTT
>DASYVZ010000328.1:0-1885 GCA_035936515.1 Solirubrobacteraceae bacterium
GCTCGCCGGCGGCGCTCGCAGCACCTCGGCTTCACCTGGGGCGACGTCTTCGAGCGCGCTGCTCGCACCGCCGCTGAGCTGCGGCCGCTACTCGAACATCATTGTCGCGGCGCGCCCGGTGCGATATTCGCACTCGGCGCGCCCTGACCGCGCTCCGACGCGTGCTTCAGCCGACCGGCTCCCCTGCCCCCGCATGCCAGCTCAGCGCGTAGCTCGGGTCATCCAGCTCGCCCGCGAGGGTCGTGAGCCGCAGCGGGCGGAACGTGTCGCACATGACGGCGAGCTCGTCGGTGCGCGTCGCTCCGAGCGAGGCCTCGACGCGGCCGGGCTGCGGGCCGTGCGGCAGCCCGCTCGGATGCAGGGTCAGCGCCCCGGGACCGACGCCCGTCCGCGAGCCGAACTGCCCCTCGACGTAGTAGATGACCTCCTCCGACTGCAGGTTGGAGTGGTGATAGGGGATCGGCACCGCGAGCGGATCCCAGTCGAGCTGGCGCGGGCAGAACGAGCAGATCACGAAGTTCGGTCCCTGGAAGGTCTGGTGCACCGTCGGCGGCTGGTGCAGGCGGCCGGACTTCGGCTCGAAGTCGTGGATGTTGAAGCTGTAGGGGTAGACGTAGCCGTCCCACCCGACGACGTCGAGGGGGTGGTAGTCCAGGACGAAGCGCTGAAGCCCGCGCCGCGCGCGCACGACCAACTCGAACTCCCCCCGCGTGCGGTGCGTCTGCAGCGAGACCGGCGGGTGGAAGTCGCGCTGGGAGAACGGCGCGTGCTCGAGCAACTGGCCGTAGCGGTTGCGGTAGCGGTTGGGCGTCTCGATCTCACCCGGCGTGTGGAACGTCAGCCAGGTCTGCGGAGCGTCGTCGCAGCGGACGCGATACGTCGTCCCGCGCGGGATCACGACGTAGTCGTGCCGCCGGTAGGGCAGGACCCCGAAGATCGTCTCGAAGACGCCCGCGCCCTCGTGGACGAAGATCACCTCGTCGCCCTCACCGTTGCGGTAGAAGCCATCGCGCTCCACCGCCGGCTTGCAGACCGCCATCTCGACGTCGTCGTTGAACATCAGCACGCGGCGTCCGGACACGAAGTCGCCGCCGGGCGCCAGCCGGGCGCTCTGCGTCAGCCGGTGCACGTGCGCGCCGGGCACCCACTCATCGAGCACGAGCGGCTCGAACTCGCCGACCTCCATGACGTCGCAGGGTGACTGCAGGTGGTAGAGGATCGACTCGTTGCCCGAGAACCCCTCGTAGCCCATGACCTCCTCGACGAGCAGCCGACCGTCACCATCCGCGTCGCGCACCTGCGTGTGGCGCTTGGCCGGAACGTCGCCCAGCGAGACGTAGCGCATCAGAGGTTCCCCCTCAGCGCCTGCTCGCGCTCGATCGCCTCGAACAGCGCCTTGAAGTTCCCTTCGCCGAAGCCGCGCGCGCCGTGGCGCTCGATGATCTCCAAGAAGAGCGTCGGCCGGTCGCCGAGCGGCTTGGTGAAGATCTGCAGCAGGTAGCCCTCGTCGTCGCGGTCGACGAGGATCCCGAGGCGCCGCAGGTCCTCCAGCGACTGGTCGATCTCGCCGACGCGCGCGGGAACGCCGTCGTAGTAGGACTCCGGCGTGCGCAGGAACGCCACGCCGCGCGCCTGCAGCGCCTCGACGCTCCGCACGATGTCGGTCGTCGAGACGGCGATGTGCTGCACGCCGGCGCCGCCGTAGAACTCGAGGTACTCGTCGATCTGCGACTTGCGCGCACCCCCCGCCGGCTCGTTGATCGGCAGCTTCACCCGGCCGTCGCCGCTCGTCACGACCTTCGACATGAGCGCCGAGTACTCCGTCGAGATCGCCTCGTCGGAGAAGTGGATGAGCTCCGTCATCCCGAAGACGTCTTCGTAGTAC
>DASYVZ010000329.1:0-6848 GCA_035936515.1 Solirubrobacteraceae bacterium
GGCCAGCACTTGCGCGTGGCGCGCGGGCGGCGGTGAGTCGCCTGCGACCGTTCCGGAGGCGGCTTCAGGAGAACGCCTGATCGATCACGCCACGGCGATCGCGTTCAACGTCCTGCTGTCAACATCCTGGCGCTCGTGTTCGTCGCCGGCGCGCAGGCGGAGGCGATGATGGGCGACCACGCCGAGAAGCGCGGATGACCGGCCCCGTCGCTACCCGCCGACCGCCGCGAGCTGGCCGCAGGCGGCGGCGATGTCGCGCCCCCGCGTGAGCCGCACGGTCGCCCGCAGTCCATGCTCCTCGAGCACCGCCCGGAACGCCCCGATGGCGTCCGGGCTGGAGCCGTCGTAGGAGCCGGTCGGGTTGTACGGGATGAGGTTCACCTTGAAGACCTTGGGGTCGAGGATCTTCGCCAGCGCCACCGCCTGCTCGTAGCGGTCGTTGACGCCGGCGAGCATCACGTACTCGACGAAGACGAGCCGGCGCTTGGCGGCGTAGAAGCGCTTGCAGGCCTCGAGCACGTCGGCCAGCGGGTAGCGGTCGTTGACCGGCATGATCTGCGAGCGCAGCGCGTCGTCGGCGGCGTGCAGCGAGAGCGCCAGGCGGATCGGCATGTCGGTCTGCGCCAACCGGTCGATGCCGGGGATCCAGCCGACCGTCGAGATGGCCGTGCGGCGGTGCGTGACGCCGAGGTCGGGGAGGCGCTGGCAGGCGGTCAGCACGTGGTCGAGGTTCATCATCGGCTCGCCCATGCCCATGAACACGACGTGGTCGGGAGCGTCCTCCGCGGGGCATCCGGCCCCGCGTCCCGATGACGACGGACGTCCTCCGGCCGTCCGAAGCATGCGGCGAAAGTGCACGGCCTGGTCGAGGATCTCGGACGCCGTGAGGTTGCGGCCGAACTTCATCGCCCCCGTCGCGCAGAACGTGCACGTCAGCGGGCAGCCCGACTGCGAGGACAGACACAGCGAGCGGCGGCCGTCGCGATAGCGCATGAGCACGGCCTCGACCGCGCGCCCGTCGGCGGTGTGAAACAGCGTCTTGACGGTGCCGTCGCGTGCGTGCGCCTCTTCGACGACTGCGAGCGTCGAGAACGGGACCTCGTCGGCGAGATGCGCCCGCAGCGCCGCCGGCACGTCCGTCATCGCCTCGTAGCCGTTCGCGCCGCGCGCCGCCCACGACCAGACCTGGCGGGCGCGGAAGGCGGGCTCGCCGCCGTCGGCGAGCGTGCGCTCGAGCAACTCGAGGTCCATGCACCAATCGTAGGGGCGCTCTGCGCGGCGGTCAGGCGGGCGCTGCGTCGAACTCGAAGATCGCGCTGCCGTGCGACGCGAGCATCGGCACGCCGGCGGCCGCAAGCTCGTAGGCGCCGGTCGTGTACCAGTGGTCTGAGACGAACTTGCGGCGCCCACCCGGCTCGACCGCCCAGGCGCCCCGGTGCATGGCCGCCGCGGATTCGCGGACGATGCCGACCCACCAGCGCAGCTTCTCCTCGTCGCCCATCTTCGAGGCCAGCGCCGTCGCGCGCAGGCCGTCCTCGGAGAGCGGCTCGAGCACGATCGTCAAGCTCTCGCGGTTCATCGCCACGTGCTGGACGTGGTTGGACGCGACGATGTCAAACGGCGCCTCGCGCAGGCAGATGCGCCGCACCGGCTCGAACTCGGCGATCGCGGCCTTCAGGTCGCCGCCACGCGAGACGGCCGCGACGAGGTAGTCCGGAAAGAAGCGCTCGATCGAGACGTGCAGCTCGTGGGAGGCCGCCCAGCCGGCGGCGAGGTCGATGAGCTCCTCGCGCGTCGCGTGCAGCGGCAACGCGAAATGGATCATCTCCGGATAGAAGAGGTTGGGCTGAGGGGCCACCTGCGACCATCGTAGGGGTGCGCCTCGCCAAGTTCCTCGCCCACGCCGGTGTCGCCTCACGACGTGGCGCCGAGCAGATCATCCGCGACGGCCGCGTCCAGATCGCCGGCGAGATCGTCACCGATCCGGCCCGCGACGTCGGCGTCGACAGCGGCGTGGCGGTCGACGGGAAGTTCCTCGAGGGTCCCGAGGAGCGCATGGTCTTCCTCGTCAACAAGCCGACGGGGGTGCTGTCGACGGCCGTCGACACGCACGGCCGCCGCACGGTCGTCGATCTCGTCCCGTCGCGCGGCGCGCGGCTGTACCCGGTCGGCCGCCTGGACGCCGACAGCACCGGGCTGATCTTCGTCACCAACGACGGCGACCTCGCGCAGCGCCTGACGCATCCGTCGTTCGAGGTTCCGCGCACGTACCGCGCCGTCGTGCGGCCCGTGCCCGTGCCCGAGCACGCGCTGCGCACGCTGCGCGAGGGCGTCGACCTCGACGACGGCCGCACCGCGCCGGCGAAGGTGCGCCAGGTCAAGCCCGGGGTGCTCGAGCTGACGATCCACGAGGGCCGCAACCACCAGGTCAAGCGGATGTGCGAGGCGGTCGGCCATCGCGTGCGCACGCTGCAGCGCATCCGCTTCGGGCCGCTGCGCCTCGACGACCTTGCGGAGGGAGGCCACCGGCGCCTGCGGGCCGCCGAGGTGGAGAACCTGCGGCGCACGCCGAGCGGGTAGGGTCGATCCCATGCGGCTCTTCGCTCTGCGCGGGGCCTCGTCGGTCGACCGCAACGACGCCCAGGCGATCCTCGGGGCGACGGAGTGGCTGCTGCGCGAGATCCTCAAGCTCAACGACCTGCACCCAAGCGACGTCGTCAGCTGCATCTTCACGCTGACGGAGGACCTCGACGCCGAGTTTCCGGCGGTGGCGGCACGCAACATGGGCTTCTCGACGGTCCCGCTGCTGTGCGCGCGCGAGGTGCCGGTGCCGGGCGCGCTGCCGCGCGTCATCCGCGTGCTCATGCACTACCACGCCCCCGACAACCACCTGGCGCGCCACGTCTATCTCGGCGAGGCGCGCGCGCTGCGCGAGGATCTCGAGGGGGCGCAGTGAAAGCTCGGCTGGCCAAGCTGTCGCAGGGCGAGGCGATCGTGCTCGTCGCAGGACTGCTGCTGATCGCCGACCTCGTGTTGCTGCCCTGGCACGACATCCACCTCGCCGGGGGCCTCGACGACCTCGTCGACACGACGCTGACCGGCGTTCAGGAGCCGTACGCCGGCTACGGGATCGCGGCGGTCGTCCTCGTGGCGGTCATGATCGCCCAGATCGCGCTCACCCGGCTGGTGGGCGTGCGCCTCCCCGAGCCGCCGGTCCCGTGGTCGCAGATCCACCTGATCCTCGGGATCTTCGTCGCCGTCGTGCTCGTCATCAAGCTCGTGCGGGTGACCGACTCGCTCGGGTACGGGGCCTACAGCGCGATCCTCGCGGCGATCCTCGTCGCGTACGGCGGCTACCTCATCGCGTCGCCGCCGGGCGAACCACGCCAGCCGGGCGAACCACCCCAGCCGGGCGAACCACCCCAGCCGGGCGAACCACGCCAGCCGGGCGATCGGGTATGACTCCCGCGATGAAGGACGAAGACGACTGGGTCGGAACGCCGCCCGAAGGGCACCACTCGCGCGACAAGGCGGACCCGGACTTCTGGCGCGCCGCGTGGCCGAAGTACGCCATGGGAGCGGGCGTGCTGGTCTTCTTCATCGCGCTCGCCGTGCTCATCGCCGTGCTGCTCTGACGCCGCTCGCAGGGCCCGCGGCGGCGATGCGGAACAATGCGCCGATGCCGATCGAGTTCTCCGAGCGCGTACGGCGCATCCCGGCCTATCCGGTCGCCGACGGCTACTCGCTGCCCGACGACGTCGCGATGCTCGCCTCCAACGAGTCGCCGGATCCGCCGCTGCCGGCGGTCGTGGCGGCCGCGCAGCGGGCGCTGGCCGGTGCCAACCGCTACCCGGATCCCTCCAACGCTGCGCTGCGGCGGGCGCTGAGCAACCGCTACGGCGTCGCGCCGAATCGGATCGCGATCGGCAACGGCTCCTGCGACATCCTGCTCGCGGCGGGTGAGGCGCTGCTCGAGCCGGGCGCCGAACTCGTCTACGCGTGGCCGTCGTTCAGCGTGTACCCGCACCTCGCGGCCGCCTCGGGCGCCCGAGCGATCATCGTCGACCTCGACGACGAGCACCGCCACGACCTCGACGCGATGGCCGCGGAGATCACGGCCGCGACGCGCCTCGTGATCGTCTGCAACCCGAACAACCCGACCTCGACGGCGTTGCCGTACGCCGACATCGCGGCGTTCGCCGCGCGCGTGCCCCACCACGTCGCGCTGATCATCGACGAGGCCTACTGCGAGTTCAGCCTGCTCGACGATCCCGACGCGACGCTCGACCTGCTTCCGCGCCACCCCAACCTCGTGCTGCTGCGGACGTTCTCGAAGATCCACGGCCTCTGCGGCCTGCGCGTCGGCTACGCCCTGTGCGGCAGCGAGGCGTTCCCGCAGGCCGTCAATGCCATGCGCCAGCCGTTCTTCTGCAACTCCGCCGCGCAGGCCGCCGCCATCGAGGCGCTCAAGCACCAGGACGCCGTCGCCGAGCGCGTCGAGCGCGCGATCGTCGCCCGCGTCGAGATCGAGGCGGGCCTGGTCGAGCTCGGCATCGATCCCGCCGACTCGCAGGCGAACTTCTGCTGGTTCGATCTGCCCGAGGGCAGCGACGAGGCCGCCGTCGTCAAGGGCCTCGCCGAGCGCGGCGTCCTCGTGCGGGCCGGCGCGGCGCTGGGGCGGGCGGGCGCGCTGCGCGTCACGTACGGGACGCCGGTCCAGAATGCCCGCTTCCTCGACGCGCTGGCGCAAGTCCTCTAAGCTGGCGCTCGATGATCCGGTCCGCCGACAGCGCTCGCAGCACCGTTACGTTCGCGCGTCGGTATCTCGCCTGGCGATTTACCTAGGCGCTCGGCTCACCGCACCCTCTTCTTCCGCCCTTTCGCCGAGCGCCCGCAGTTCCGATGTCAGGCGTTCAATCTTCGAAAGGACCCGTGAGTAAGACTGTGATCGAGATGAAGAGCAAACCGCGTGCAGGCAGCGTGGTCGAGCCTGGCGCCGTCCGCGACACCCGCATCGCGCGGGTCTCGGCGCTGACCACTCCGGCCGACCTGCTCGAGCGCCTGCCGCTCGAGCCCGAGATGGCCGACCTCGTGCTGCGCGGACGCGCTGAGGTCGAGGCGATCCTCGATGCTCACGACGACCGCCTGCTCGTGATCGTCGGCCCGTGCAGCGTGCACGACGCCGATGCCGCGCTGGAGTATGCCCGCCGCCTGCGCACGGAGGCCGAGCGCCACGAGCATGACCTGCTCGTCGCGATGCGCGTGTACTTCGAGAAGCCGCGCACGACGACGGGCTGGAAAGGCCTCATCAACGACCCGCACCTCGACGGCTCCGGCGACGTCGACGCCGGCGTGCGGACCGCGCGCGAGCTGCTGCTCGAGGTCCTGCGCCTCGGCCTGCCAGTCGGCTGCGAGTTCCTCGACCCGATCACGCCGCAGTACATCTCCGACACGGTCTCATGGGCGGCGATCGGCGCGCGCACGACGGAGAGCCAGATCCATCGCCAGCTCGGCTCGGGCCTGTCGATGCCGGTCGGCTTCAAGAACCGCACGGACGGCAACGTCCAAGTCGCTGTCGACGCGGTTCGCGCGGCGGCCGCGACGCACTCCTTTGCGGGCGTCGACCACAGCGGCACCCCCGCGATCCTGCACACGACCGGCAACCCCGACGCGCACGTCATCCTGCGCGGCGGCTCCGGCGCCCCCAACCACGGCGTCGCCGGCGTCGAGGGGGCGCTGGCGAAGCTGCGCGCCGCGTCGCTGGCCGAGCGGCTCGTGATCGACGCGTCGCACGACAACAGCGCCAAGAACCATGAGCGCCAGCCGCTCGTCGCCGCCGAGATCGGCGCGCAGATCGCCGGCGGCAGCCGCGCGATCGTCGGCGTCATGCTCGAGTCGTTCCTCGTCGGCGGGCGCCAGAACGTCGCCGACGGCCAAGAGCTGACCTACGGGCAGTCGATCACGGACGCCTGCATGGAGTGGGACGCGACCGTCGACGTGCTCGACGGGCTCGCCGACGCGGTGCGCGACCGCCGCTCGTAGTGCGCCGCCCGGGCCGCCGCTCGTGAGGGTCGCGCTCGCCGGCGTCGGGCTCATCGGCGGCTCGATCGGGCTTGCGGCGCGCGCGCGCCTCGGGGCCCACGTGGTGGGCTACAACCGCAGCCCGGCGGCGCTCGAACTCGCACTCGAGCGCGGT
Organism: Solirubrobacteraceae bacterium; assembly: GCA_035936515.1. Taxonomy (GTDB): domain Bacteria; phylum Actinomycetota; class Thermoleophilia; order Solirubrobacterales; family Solirubrobacteraceae; genus CADCVQ01. The sequence continues at coordinate 6,197 of DASYVZ010000329.1, forward strand.
GCGATCGACGAGGCGGCGACGAGCATCGCCGCGATCGGCACCGCCGACATCGCCATCGCCGGCGTCGCCGTCGACGCGCTGCCCGTGACCGTGCGCGCGCTCTGCGAGGCGCTGCCCGACGCTGTCGTCACCGATGTCGGTTCGACGAAGGCCGCCCTCGCCGCGGCGGTCGGCGACGTGAACTTCATCGGCGGCCACCCGCTCGCCGGCGCCGAGGCGACCGGCGTCGCCCACGCCCGCGACAACCTCTTCGAGGGTGCCACCTGGTACCTCACGCCGCGCGCGAAGACGCCGGGCGTCCTGTACGAGCGCCTCGCGCGGTTCGTCGCCGGCCTCGGCGCGGTGCCGACCGCGATCGCGCCCGCCGATCACGACCGGCTCATGGCCGTCGTCTCGCACCTACCGCACGTCGTCGCCAACCTGCTCGTGGCCCAGGCCGCCGAGGCGCTCGGCGGCGAGACGCTCCCCGCGACGGGCCCGAGCTTTCGCGACGCGACGCGCGTCGCGGGCTCCAATCCGCCGCTGTGGGCGCAGATCTACAGCGCCAATCGCGACGCCCTCGGCCGGCAGATCGACGACCTCGTGCGGCGGCTGGGGGAGGTGCGCGCGCTGCTCGACGCCGGCGACGCCGCCGCCCTCGCGGCGTGGCAGG
>DASYVZ010000330.1:0-2125 GCA_035936515.1 Solirubrobacteraceae bacterium
GTCCTCGGGCAGCGTGAGCATGAGCAGGCGCGCGGAGCGCTGCGCCAGCGCGGCCGCGACGGCGTCGAGGTCGCGCTCGTACGCGGCGGCGTCGAAGGAGGGCGAGCGCACGTCGTTGACGCCCGCGTAGAGCGTCGCCACGTCGTACTCGAAGCGCACCCGCGGCAGCTGCTCGTGCAGGATCTCTGCGGTCGTCGCGCCGTTGAACGCGTAGGACGTGTACGCCAGGTCAAGCGCTCTGGCCAGCCACTGCGCCCACGAGAGCGGCGTGATGCCGAGCGCCATCGAGCCCTCGCCGAGCGTGATGCTGTCGCCGAGCGCGACGAGGCCCTTCCGGCAGCGCTGTGCGGGCGCGCTCAGCGCGGCTTCCTCCCCGCGACCATGAGGTTGTAGAAGACCTGCGCGGGCAGCCGTCCCTCCAGCAGCGCGACGTCGACGCGCTGTAGCGCCAGGTAGCCGCGAAACGCGTACTGGCGCCAGAGCCACGGGATGTCCTCGGGCAGGGCGGTCGCCTCGAGCGTGCGGTTCATCCAGCCAAACCAGTTCGCGAGCAGCTCCTCGCCGCGCACGCGGACGTTCTCGAAGCCCGCACGCCGCGCCCACGCGGCCACCTCCTCCGGCGTGAAGGCGTGCACGTCGACGAACGGCTCCAGCGACTCGCCGTCGGGGCCGGCGGGCTCGCCCGGCCACTCGTCGTGCGTCTCGTCGACGTCGTAGCCGTCGGCCGGCCGGGCGCGCATGAGCTTGCGCCACAGCGGCGCACCGGCGAGCGCCGCGCGCTTGGGGTATGCCGCGATCCGGTCGCCGGTCTGCGACGGCTCGCCGGCGAAGAGAAACTCACCGCCGGGGCGCAGCACGCGGCGAAACTCCGCGAACGCGCGATCGAGGCGGGGAATGTGGTGAAGGACCGCGTGGCCCAGCACGAGGTCGAAGGAGTCGTCGTCGAACGGCAGGTCCTCGGCGTCGCAGGCGACCGTATCGACCGTCACACCGATGCGCTGCGCGTTGGCCTGCAGCGCGTCGAGCATGCCGGGGGAGATGTCCGTGGCGACCGCCTCGCCGACGACGCCGTCCTGCAGCATGTTCAGCGTGAAGTAGCCCGTGCCGGCGCCGATCTCCAACGAGCGGCCGAACGTCGGCAGCGGTTCTCCGAGCAGCTTGTGCAGCTTGCCGCGGACCTGGTTTCGCCCGATCTCGCCGTAGTCGACACCCCACTTCGTGTCGTAGTGCTCGGCCGCCGCGTCGTGGTAGCGCGTGTTGACGTCGCGGATCGCCTCCGCGCTGGCGGGAGCAGCCATGGCGGCGGCCAGTCTAGTCGTGATGGCCTGACGGGACGGCTCGCGCGACGACGGCTCGCGGCACGCAGGCACGAGACAATGGCGCTTGTGCACGAGCCGCATCGCGGCGTTCATGATCACCCGCTCGTCGAGCCGCCGCACTGGGCCGCCACGTGCTCTACCGCCTGACCGCGAGCGACTGGCGCGTGACACACAGCGCGACGGCGTGAGCGCCGGCAAGGGCGACGCCGCCTAGGAGCTGAACTCCTTGACGAGCGCGTCGCCCGCCGCACCGACGAGCTTGCCGACGATCGGGTGGACGACGATGCTCACGACGGATGCCGCAACCTGCGGCAGGTTCGACCGAAACCACCGTGCGACGTACTGGATCGTCGTGACGTCCGGCTCGTCGGCGAGCACCGCCTGCTCGAGCTCGGCGACGCGCTCCACCGCGGCAGCACGACGCTCCGGCGGAGCCTGCGCCTCGACCTCGGCCGCCAGCTCGGTGAACGCCGTCCGCAGCTGCGCGAGCTCCTCGTTGGTGATCGCGGCCGTCCCGACGGTCTGGTTCTGCGAGATGTCCTTGCCGACCGCGACCTGGCCGCCGCTGATGTTGCCGCTGATGTTCGCGCTGATCGCGTCACCCGCGGGCGGCTCGATCCTCTCGCGCTTCCGGCGTGGCTTCACGGCTGCTCAGTGTCCTCCGGGCACCGGCACGCTGCACGGATCGATGATCTCGGAGACGGTGTCTTGCGCCACTTCGACCTGCTCCGCCACGGCTGACGCCAGCTGGTAGTCCAACAGCTCATCGACCACCTCCAGCTCTCCGGGCACGATGACGCCCAGGA
>DASYVZ010000331.1:0-1760 GCA_035936515.1 Solirubrobacteraceae bacterium
GGGTGCGCGCGGTCGCGGCGCCTGCCGGCGCGGGCCGCGCCACGACATCCGGCGGCTCAGCAGCCCAGCCGCGGAGCGCGGCACGGTACGTGAGCACCTGCACGATGCTCGCGCCCACCGTCCAGACGACGAGCATGAGCGCGGTCAGGACGAGCGCTCCCGCGGCGCCGTCGGGAAGCCCGGGGATGGCGCCGAAGAGGGCGTCGTACGTCGCGGCGTAGGCGCCGATGCCGCCGACGATCCAGATGTAGAACATCGTGAACAGCGCCTGGTCGGTGGCGCGAATCGCGGCGCAGGCGCCGATCTGCGTGGCGAGCCGCGCACCGCGCACGTGCAGGCGTCCGATCAGCGGCGCGGAGGCCGCCTGCGTCAGCGGGATGCTGATGCGCGACGGCCCGAGCACGGCGATCGACTGCAGCATGGCGGCGATGCTCGCGCCGTAGCCGATCCGCGTGCCTGCCCGCTGAGCGGCTCGGGCGAGAGCGACGCCTCCGGCGAGCGCGACCGCATAGCCGCCCGTCGGCACCACACGCGACGCGACGAACGAGGCCGTCGCAACGTGCGCGAGCCCAGCTTGACCGTCGGCCTGGAGAGCGAGCTGATCGTCGTGCATCGGCATCGACAGTGTGGCCGACCGCCACTTCGCGCCGGGCCGGTGCGGGCTCCGCTGTCGTGGCGCACCGAGTCCGGATATCGCGCGGCGTGCGCCAGGACCGGCCGCTCGGCGCGGTCAGTCGCGCCAATCGAACAGGGGGTCCGTGGCGGTCAGCTCGAAGATGCGCTGGACGCCGCGCGGTCCGCGAACCAGGCTGAGGTGCCACCCGGCGCGCTCTGCGGCCTTGCGCAGTTCGATGAGCACGCGCAGGCCGGTCGAGTCGATGAACTCGATGCGCCGCAGGTCGATGACGATGCGGTCGTGGCCGGCGGAGTGCAGGGCGACCACCTCGTGCTCGAGCACGTCGGCGGACTGCAGGTCGAGCTCCCCGCGGACCGCCACGACGACCTCGTCATGGCCGACGGCGACATCGGCGCGAAACGGCGGCACCAGAGAGGACGAAAACGTGGTCATCAGATCACCTTCCGATCAACGGCACGGCTCTCATACTCGTTCTTCGGCAGCGCGACCGCCGACCTTTAGCCCGGATCTGCGCGGGCCGACTCAAGCGGCGCCGGCTCCGCGTCAGCGCTGGCGATACCAGCGGCGCTCCTGCAGCTCGCGAAAGACGACGACGTTGCGCCCGCACGTCGTGACGATCTCCCAGTAGCGCCGGCGCAGCGGCCGTCCGGTCCACCAGCGGTCCTCGATGAGCCAGCTTTCGCGAACGGCGTCGACGGCGCGGCCGTCGACCTCGAGCGGGACACCGTGGCCGTCGGCCAAGACCCGTGCCGGGCGCGGTTCGGCGATCCTGCGCGGACCGGGGGTCACGGACGGCTCACGCTCACGTTCACGGTCCGGATCCGGGGTCGAACGGAGTCAGCACGGCGCGCCGCTCGGGCACGCGTGAGTCGGGGTCGATCTCCAGGATGCGCAGCGCCGCATCGGGTCCGGCGGCGGCACTCGCCTGGCGAACGGCCTCGCGCAGGCGCTCGTCGCGGCGCGTCGCGCCGTCGTCGTCGAACAGCGGGCGATCGCCGGAATGCGGGGGGCCGAAGCGCTCGACCGTGAGCTCGAGCATCTCGGCCGGCGCGGGCAGCAGGGACAGGCGGTGGCCGAGCACCATGCGCATCCGCTGCGCGTCGGCGAGCGCCTCGCGGAAGAC
>DASYVZ010000332.1:0-6674 GCA_035936515.1 Solirubrobacteraceae bacterium
CGTCGAAGTCGACGCCGAGCTCCTCGGGACCGCGGCGGACCTGCTCGCGGTCGACACCGGCCGCGAAACTCGGCTGCCCCAGCTTCTTCTTGACGGACTTGGGCGTCATGCCGTGGATGCCCTCGGCCGTACGCGTGCACAGGCGGCGACGAAGCCCGACAGCTCGTCGACGGCGAAAAGCGTCTTGGCGAGCGGCGTGGTGCGCGGAACTCCGAGGTACTCGGCGTGGCCGGCCACGGCGTCGACGAGCTCGGGCGGGTAGCCGCGGCGCTCGAGCTCGGCGACCGCCATGCGCGGGTGCCCGGTTTCAGGATCGGGATAGCGCTCGTAGTCAAGGTCGTGGAGGATCCCGGTCGCCGCCCACAGCTCCTCGTCCGGTGCGGCCTCGCGCGCGTAGGCGCGCATCGCCGCCTCGACGCCGAGCACGTGGCGGCGCGGGGAGTCGGACTCGGTCCACTCGCAAAAGAGCCGCCAGGCCTCGTCGCGGGAGACGCTCACGGCGGCGAGACTAGTGCCTCCGCGCCCGGAGGTGACGGGAGGAGGAGCCCCCCGTGCCGCGAATCGATCCTCATGGCACTCGCTACCCTGTCTCCGCTTCCTCCCGCGTTCGACCTCGCAGACCCCAAGATGGAGAAGTTCATAATCGAGGGCGGGCACCCGCTCTCCGGAGAGGTGATCCCGGCCGGCAACAAGAACGCCGCTCTCCCGGTGCTCGCCGCCAGCCTCCTCACCGAGGAGGAGGTCGTCGTGGGCAACGTGCCGCGCATTCGCGACGTCGAGGCGATGCTCACGCTGCTGCGCTCGGTCGGGGTCGACTGCGAGTGGCGCGACGAGAACACCGTCGCGCTGTGCGCCGCCGACGCCGATCCCCACGAGCTAGATCCCGCGCTGTGCGTGCCGATCCGCGCCTCGTTCCTGCTCGCGGGGCCGCTGCTCGCGCGCTTCGGGCAGGCGCACATGCCGCCTCCGGGGGGAGATGTGATCGGGCGCCGGCGCCTCGATCCCCACCTCGACGCCTTCCGGGCCCTCGGCGCCCGCGTCGCGCTCAACGGGCGCTACTACATCGACGCACCCGCCGGGCTGCGCGCCTGCGACTTCTTCATGGACGAGCCCTCGGTGATGGCGACCGAGAACGCGCTCATGGCCGCGGCGCTGACGCCGGGCTCGACGGTCATCCACAACGCCGCGTCGGAGCCGCACGTCCAGGACCTGGCGCGGATGCTGTTGGCCATGGGGGCGCGCATCGAGGGGATCGGCTCGAACGTGCTCGTGGTCCACGGGCGCTCGGAGCTCGGCGGCGCGGACTACGCGATCGGACCCGACTACATCGAGATCGGATCGTTCGTGGCGCTCGCGGCGGTGACCGGGGGAGAGCTTCGGGTGCGCGACGTGGTGCGCGAGGACCTGCGCATGACGCGGTTGGTATTCGAGCGCCTCGGGTGTCGCATGGATTACGAGGGACCCGATCTGGTCGTCCCTCCCAACCAGGACCTGCGGGTCAAAGATGACGCCGGCGACGCGATCTCCAAGGTCGAGGACGGGCCGTGGCCGGCCTTCCCCGCCGATCTCACGAGCATCGCGCTCGCGCTCGCCACCCAGTCCGACGGCATGGTGCTGATCCACGAGAAGATGTTCGAGAACCGACTCTTCTTCGTCGACAAGCTGATCAACATGGGCGCGCGCGTCCTGCTCTGCGACCCGCACCGCGCGGTCGTGAGCGGACCGCGCCGGCTTCACGGCGAGCGCATGGAGAGCCCCGACATCCGCGCCGGCATGGCGCTGCTCATCGCCGCGCTGTGCGCGGAGGGCGAGTCGGAGATCGGCAACATCCGCCAGATCGACCGCGGCTACGAGCGCATCGACGAGCGCCTGCGCGACCTCGGTGCCCGCATCGAGCGCGTCGCGACAGAGCCTGTCTACCTGTAGCCCGGGGAACACCGCCTCCGCCTCGCCTTCTACATTGGCAGCACTCGTGCGCCCCCAGATCCATCCCATTCCCTCCGGCACCCGTGACGTGCTGCCCGACGAGATGCGAGAGCTGCGCGACATCACCGAGGCGGTGCGCGGCATCTTCGAGCACGACGGCTACGGCGAGGTGTGGACGCCGGCGCTGGAGTACGAGAACGTGCTCGCCCGCGGCGGCGGCGCCCCGCCGGCATATCGCGTCGTGGACGACCACGGCGAGGTGCTCGCCCTGCGCACCGACATGACCGTGCCGATCGCGCGGCTCGTGGCCACGCGCTTCGCGGCCGCCGAGCCGCCGCTGCGTTTGTGTTACTTCGCCCACGCCTATCGCGGGGTGCGCCCGCACCGCGGCCAGATGCGCGAGTTCCTGCAGGCCGGGATCGAGCTCGTCGGCGCGCCGGGGCCGCAGGGCACGGCCGAGGCGCTGACCGTCCTCCACCACGCGCTTGACGCGGTCGGCCTGCGCGGATTCCGGATCGGCCTCGGCGACGCCTCGCTGTATCCGATGCTGCTGCGCTCCCATGACGTGGGATCGGACGACGTCGGGCTGCTCATGGACACGCTCGTCAACCGCGACTTCGTCGCGCTGGAGGCTGCGATCGGGCGCCTCGGGCTCGACGACGCCGACGCCGAGCTGCTGCTGCGCGTGCCGCAGATCCGCGGCGGCCCCGACGTGCTGACGGACGCCGGCGGGCCGCTCGCCGACGCCGTCGCCGGCCTCGCCCGCCTCTACGAGCTGCTGGCGCCGGAGGTGGCCGCGCGCGTCATCTTCGATCTGGGCCTCGTGCGCAAGATGGGCTATTACACCGGCGCCGTCTTCGACGTCTATGACCCAGCGCTCGGCGCGCCGCTCGGCGGCGGTGGGCGCTACGACGACCTTCTCGGCCGCTTCGGGCGCCCGCTGCCCGCCGTGGGCTTCGCGCTGACGATCGACCGGCTGCACATCGCCTTGACCGGCGAGGAGCAGGTCGTGCAACCGTGATCCCGCCGGCGACCCCCGATCTCGTGATCGCGGTGCCGCGTGGTGCGCTCATGCGCGAGTCGCTCGACCGCCTCGACGCCATCGGCATCGACACCTCCGAGGTGCGGTCCAACGATCGCAAGCTGCTGTTCGCCGACATCGGGATCGTCACGATGCGCCCCTCCGACGTGCCGACGTACGTCGAGGCCGGCGCCGCCGACGTCGGGATCACCGGCAAGGACGTCATCACCGAGCAGCCCGACCGCGATGTCTACGAGCTCATGGACCTCGGCTACGGCGCCTGCACGATGGTGCTCGCCACCGTCGACGGGCCCGATCCCTCGGTCGAGGCGCTGCGCCGCCTGGGCGTCATGCGGGTTGCGACGAAGTACTACAAGACCGCCGCCGCGTATTTCGAGGCGACCGGCCGTCAAGCTGAGATCGTCGAGGTCAAGGGGTCCGTCGAGTTGGCCCCGCTCACGGGGCTCGTCGAGGCGATCGTGGATCTGACCGCCACCGGCACGACCCTGCGCGAGAACAACCTGGTCATCCGCGAGGAGATCTTCGTCTCGACGGCACGCCTGATCGCCAACCCCGTGTCGCACAAGCTCAAGGCAGCCGCGATCGACACGATGCTGGAGAAGCTGCGTGCGCATTGAGCGCGTTGCGGTGGGTGGCGACCCCGTCGCCGCGGCGGCCTCCGTGCGCGCGCTCGCGCCGGCGCCCGCGTCGGTCAGCGAGGCCGTCGCGGAGATCGTCGGCGCCGTTCGCGACGGCGGCGATCGAGCCCTGCGCGAGCTCGTCGCGCGCTTTGACATGGGCGGCACGCCCGCGCCGCCCTCGCTGCGCCTGGCCCCGGAGGAGCTCGACACGGGGCTGCTCGCCGACGACGTGCGCGCGGGTCTGGAGGTCGCGATCACGAACGTCGCGCTCGTGGCCGATGCGGCGATCGGCGACGACGTCGGCGTGACGCTGCCGCAGGGCCAGCGCGTGGTGCTGCGCGAGGTGCCCGTGCGCCGTGCGGCGATCTACGTCCCTGGCAGCCAGGCGCCCTATCCGTCGGCGGTGGTGATGGGTGTCGTGACAGCGCGCGCGGCGGGCGTCGAGGAGGTCGTCGTCCTGACGGCGCCGCCGCTGGACGCCGTGATCCGCGGCGCGTGCGCGCTGTGCGGCGTCCATGAGGTCTACGCGATGGGCGGTGCCCACGGGATCGCAGCGGTCGCGTACGGGACCGAGACGATCGAGCGCGTCGACGTCGTTGCGGGCCCCGGCAGCCTGTTCGCTCAGGAGGCCAAGCGACAGGTCTCCGACGTCGTGGGCATCGACGGCTTCTACGGCCCCAGCGACGTGCTCGTGTTCGCAGACGCGTCCGCCGACCCGGACCTCGTCGCCTTCGACCTGCTCGCCCAGGGCGAGCACGGCCCCGGAGCGCCGGTCGTCGCCGTCTCCGGCTCCTCGCCGCTGCTGCACGCGGTGGCCGACGCGCTCGAGCGACTAGGCACCGGGCGCGAGCACTCCGATCCCGCGGCGTTCGTGCTCGTGCATGCGGAGTCGCTGCGGGAGGCGCTCGCGTTCTGCGAGGCGTTCGCGCCCGAGCACCTCGAGCTCGTCGGCCCGCCCGTCGAGCGCCTCGCGCCGCGCGTGCGCTCAGCCGGCTGCGTGTTCGTCGGCGCGGCGGGGGCGACCGCCTTCGGCGACTATGTCGCCGGTTCGAACCACTGCCTGCCCACCGGCGGCTCGGCGCGCTACGCCTCGGGCCTGTCGCCGCGGGCGTTTCGGCGCCGGATGAGCGAGGTTCACATCGGCGCTGCGGCGCCGGCCCTCGCCGCCGCCGGCGCGCCGATCGCGCGCGCCGAGGGATTCACCGTGCACGCCGAGTCGATGGTGGCCCGCGTCGGGGAGAATGGCGGCTCATGAACCGCACCGCGACCAGGCAGCGCCGCACCGGCGAGACCGACATCACGCTCGAGCTCGCGCTCGACGGCAGCGGCGCCGGCAGCCGTCAGACCGGCGTCGGGTTTCTGGATCACATGCTCGACCTGCTCGCCCGCCACGGGCGCCTGGACCTGACCGTGCTGGCCAAAGGCGACCTGCAGACCGGCTCGCATCACACGGTCGAGGATGTCGGGATCGTCTTGGGGCAGGCACTGGACGCCGCGCTCGGCGACCGTCGCGCGATCTTCCGCTACGGCCACGCCGTCGTGCCGATGGACGAGGCGCGCGTGATGTGTGCGATCGACGTCTCGGGGCGCGCCTTCGTCGCGCTCGACGACGGAGGCCTGCCCGGGGGAGAGACCGGCGGCTTCGAGCACGAGCTGCTCGAGGAGTTCTTTCGTGCCGTGGCCGGCAACGCGCGCCTGACGCTGCACCTCGAGGTCCAGGCCGGCTCCAACGCCCATCACATGATCGAGGCGTCCTTCAAGGCCTTCGCCCGCGCGCTGCGCGCGGCGATCGCGATCGATCCGACCGAGAGCGGTGTGCCGTCGACGAAGGGCACGCTGACGGGGTGAGCCGGCGATGACGATCGCGATGGTCGACTACGGGATGGGCAACCGGCGCTCGGTCGCCAAGGCCTTCGAGCACGTCGGGACGCCGATCGCGCAGACGTCTGACCCCGACGAGCTGCGTGCTGCCGACGGGCTCGTCGTGCCCGGCGTCGGCGCGTTTCCCGAGGCGATGCGGCGCCTGCGCGCGCTCGGCCTCGACGACGTGGTGCGCGCGCACGCGCGGGACGGAAAGCCGGTCATCGGGCTGTGCCTCGGCATGCAGCTGCTCTTCGAGCGCTCGGTCGAGCACGAGGGCGCCGAGGGGCTCGGCCTGCTCTCCGGCGAGGTCGTGCGCCTGGACGCGCGCGGCCACAAGCTTCCCCACATCGGCTGGAACGCTGTGCGCTGGGAGCGTCCGTCGGCGCTGTGCGACGGCCTGCCGGACCCGACCGCCTTCTACCACGTACACACGTTCGTCGCCGAGCCCGCGGACCCGTCGATCGTCATCGGCCGCGGCGAGTACGGCTCGCCGTTCGTCTCCTTCGTCGCGTCGGGCAACGTCTTCGGCGCGCAGTGCCACCCCGAGAAGTCCTCGAAGCACGGGCTTGCGCTGCTGCGCAACTTCGTCGGCATCTGCGCGTCGGTCCACGCGTGATCCTCTATCCCGCGATCGACATCGCCGGCGGGAGGGCCGTGCGCCTCGTGCAGGGCGACTTCGATGCCGAGACCGTCTACGCCGCCAGCGCGCTGGAGGCCGCCCGCGCGTGGGTCGACGCCGGCGCCCGCTACCTGCACATGGTCGACCTCGACGGCGCGCGTACCGGGTCGCCGCAGAACCTCGACCATCTCGCCCGGGTCGTCGAGCAGCTCGGCGTGCCGGTGCAGTACGGCGGCGGGCTGCGCTCGATCGAGGCGGTCGCCGGGGCGATCGATGCCGGCGCCTCGCGCGCGATTCTCGGCACCGCGGCGTTCGCCGACGTCGACTTCCTCGACGAGACCGTCGCCCGCTACGGCAAGCGGATCGTCGTCAGCGTCGACACGCGCGGCGGCTTCGTCTCGACCGCAGGCTGGACCGAGACGACGACGCTGCCCCCGACGGCGGCGATCGAGCGCCTGCAGGACCGCGGCGTGCGGACGTTCGTGTACACGAACGTCGACAAGGACGGCTTGCTCGGCGGACCCGACCTCGACGAGATCCGCCGCGTCGCGCGGGTCGTGCGTGGGCGCTTCATGTACTCGGGCGGGATCGGGCGGCTGGAGGA
>DASYVZ010000333.1:0-5511 GCA_035936515.1 Solirubrobacteraceae bacterium
CCTTCGAGCCGTTCGTGGCGGAGGTCGCCGCCGCCGGTGAGCGCGCGGCGCTCGGCCAGCTGCTGCTGAAGCTCACGGTGCCGGGCGTGCCCGACGTCTACCAGGGCGACGAGCTGATCGATCTCTCGCACGTCGATCCCGACAACCGGCGGCCGGTGGACTGGGATGCGCGGCGCGACGCGCTGGAGGCGTTGCAGGGCGGTGCGCAGCCGACGCGCGAGACGATGAAGCTGCACATCATCTCGCGGGCCCTGGCGTTGCGGGCGCGCCGGCCGGAGGTCTTCGGCGCGGGCGGGGGCTATGAGCCGCTCGAGGCGGGCCCCGACGTCGTGGCGTTCAGCCGGGGGTCGGGCGGTGAGGTCGTCGTCGTGGTGGCGTTGCGCCGCGCAGGGGAAGGCGCTTGCGTGCAGCTTCCCGCGGGTGCGTACCGCGCCGTGCTGACCGGGCGCGAGATGCAGATCGGCGCAGCCACGCCCGTGGGGAGACTGGTAGAGCCACACGGGCTCGTGCTGCTCGAGCGCGTCTGACCTGTCGTCACGGCGCCCCAGGCCGCGGCCTGAGGCGCAGCGCGGCCCGCAGCCCCTGCGTCATACTCGCGGCCGTGAAACTTCCACTTCTCGCACTCGCCGCGCTGCTGATGAGCGCTGCCGTGCTGGCGCCCACCGCTGCCGCCAGCCCCTCCGCCGACCTCGCCGCGATGATCCGCGACCACGCTCGTGACGACAAGCTCACGCCCTGCCGGTTCACGAAGAACCAGCTCAACAACGCCCGCACGCAGATCTCGGGCGACATCGACGTCTACGGCAAGGGCATCCGCAGCGCGATCAACCGCGAGCTGCGGCGCTGGCGCGACGGCAGGTGCCGGGGCAAGCGCGGCGGGGCGAAGCTGAAGATCACGAAGGTCAGGGGCACGGGCGACGCCGGCAAGGAGTACGTGACGATCCGCAACCTCGCCGGCAAGACCGTCGATCTGCGCAACTACGCGCTGCGCGACCGCGACGACCACGTGCTGAAGTTCCGCTCGACGAAGCTCAAGCGCGGCGCGCGGCTGAAGGTGATCACCGGCTGTCGCAGCGGGCACAGGAAGCCCGTGCGGCGCGGCTCGAGCTACTACGCCTGTCGCAGGGCCGAGGTCTGGGACGACGTGGGCGACCTCGTCGAGCTGCTCGGCCCCGGCGGCGGCCTGCTCTCGCGCAAGCAGTACGGCGAGCTGCCCGCGTGAGCGTCGTCAAGATCAACGCGATCACGGTTCCGCGCGAGCGCTTCGACGACTTCGCACAGCGCTTCGCCTCGCGCGCCGGCCGCGTGTCGAGCGCCGAGGGCTTCGAGGCCTTCGAGCTGCTGCGCCCCAACGACGACCGCGAGGTCTGCCTCGTCGTGACCCGCTGGCGCTCCGAGGAGGACTTTCAGGCGTGGCTGTCGGGCCCGGACTTCACGGCCGGGCACGCGCAGCACCGCAGCGGCGGCCCCGTCGGCACGTCGAGCGAGCTGTGGTCCTTCGAGGTCCTAGAGCTCGAAGGGCCGTCCGTTCCGGCGACGGCAGGCAGCGACGGGTGAGGCCGCGGCGACGCGCGCTCGTCGCGCTCGCGGCGATCGCGACGCTCGTCCCGGTAGCGGTCGTCGCCGGATCCGTCGCCCAATCGGGCCCTCCCGCCCCGCCCCCGGCGCCGCCCGAGTTCAGGGTCCTCGACGCGAAGGTCAGCCCGCGTCACGCCTACTTCGCGGGACGGCCCGTCGCGATCACCTTCAGGCTGTCGGCGCCGGAGCCGATGGCGCTGCAGGTCGACGTCGTCCGCGACAAGACCGACAAGCCGGTGCGACGTCTCACGCTGCCCGCGGCCGCACCGCAGGTGGCGCAGCGCGTCGAATGGGACGGGCTGACCGGCGGCGGGAAGGTCGCGCCGAACGGGAGCTACCGCATCCGGATCCGCGGCGACGACGGCCGTGTGCGGCGGGGCGGGACGTTCAGGCTGCGCAGCCACATGTATCCCGTCCGCGGCCGGCACGGCGAGCGCGGGCTGATCGGAACGTTCGGCGTCGCCCGCAACGGCGGGCGCATCCACGAGGGATTCGACGTCAACGCGGCCTGCGGGACGCCGCTCGTCGCCGCCCGCGGCGGGCGCGTGGTGCGCGCCGGCTACGACCCCGTCCTCTACGGGAACGTCGTGATCATCCGCGGTGAGCGCACGCAGCGCGACTACTGGTACTCGCACATGAAGCACACGCCGCGGCTGCGCGTCGGCGACCGCGTCCGCACGGGCCAGCGGATCGGCAGCGTCGGCGACACCGGCAACGCGCGCACGATCGGCTGCCACCTGCACTTCGAGATCCACTCGCGAGGGCGACCGATCGACCCGGCCCCCGAATTGCGCGCCTGGGATCGCTGGAGCTAGAGGGGAGCGGGTCGCTCGTGAACCATCACGCTCAGCAGCTGCATCAGAAGCCGGCCCAGCGTTCGGAGGCGCGCGGCCGCTCGCGCTGGCGGCGGCAGAGCACGCACAGCACGTCGGAATCCTCGGGGCGTTGCGCATCGACGTCGGCGTACTCGTGGCGGCGCTCGCCCGCGAACCAGACGTGGCCGCAGTCGTCGCAGGTGCGCTCGTTGGGGTCGGGCCAGCCCTCGGGTGTCGGGGCCGCAGGGCTCATCGGCTCGACGACGCGCGCGCGGCGCCCTGTCGCGGCGACAGGTCGCCGCTGGCGACCTTGAACGCGATCGTGTCGACGTAGTCGCGCTTGCCGTCGCGCGTGCGCGTGCCCGCCTGCGCCGGCGTCACGCGCAGGTCGTCGAGCTCGCGCGCCGCCTCGGGATCGAAGCAGCGCGCCTCCAGCCACTTCGCCGCCCGCTCGTCGTCGAAGCCGGCGTCCGTCCACGCCTTCGCCGCCTCCGAGGGATCGCCGATGTGGTCGGCCAGCTCGCCGAAGCGGGTGATCGTGTCGACGCTCGTCGTGAACTTTCGCCAGGGGGACATCGTCTGCATGCTGCCCGATTTGCGCGTGCGGTGAAAGCTTAAGCTCAGAGGCGCTGGTCGCGCGATTGCGTGCACCGGTGCCACCACGCGCGATCATCCGCCGATGTCCTATCAAGCCGATCTTGCGCGCTGGTTTGCCCAGCTGCACGCCGGCATGCAGCCGCTGCTGCTGCCCAACCCCTGGGACGTGGGCTCAGCGCGGCTGCTGCGCGAGCTCGGCTTCCAGGCGCTGGCGACGACGAGCAGCGGCTTCGCGGCGACGCTCGGGCGCCTCGACGGCTCGGTGACGCGCGACGAGGCGCTCGCGCACGCGTCGGCGGTGGCCGCGGCGACGGACCTACCGCTGTCGGCGGACCTCGAGAACGGCTTCGCCGACGACCCGGCCGCGGTCGCCGAAACGGTGCGACTGGCGATCGAGGCGGGTCTCGTCGGGTGCTCGATCGAGGATCACACCGGCGACGGCGCGGCGCCGATCTACGGCTTCGACGAATCGGTGCAGAGGATCGCCGCCGCCGCCGAGGCCGCCCACGCCGGGCGCGTGCACCTCGTCCTGACCGCCCGCGCCGAGAACCACCTCCACGGCCGCGACGACCTCGACGACACGATCGCCCGGCTGCGCGCCTATGGCGAGGCCGGCGCCGACGTGCTCTACGCGCCGGGCCTGACGCGGATCGAGGACATCCGGCGCGTCGTCGCGGAGGTGGGCCGGCCGGTCAACGTGCTCGCGTATCCCGGCGCGCCCCCGGTGAGCGAGCTCGCGACGGCGGGTGTCAAGCGCGTCTCGATCGGTGGTGCCTTCGCCTTCGCGGCGATCGACGCGGTCGCGCGCGCCGCCCGCGAGCTGCGCGAGCTCGGTACGTACGGGTTCCTCGAGAGGGCACGCAGCGGCTCGGCGCTGGCGCGGCGTGCCTTCGGCGAGATCGATCCGCAACGGTGAACGCGGGGGGCCTCTCCCGACCAAACGCGTGCGCGACGGCGGCCGCTGCGACTAGCATTGCTGCACGCGCGCGACGGCGGGCTTCGCCGCGCTGGGCGTCACCCGCTCTTGATGCAGGAGGAGACCAGATGGCTTTCGAGGTTGGAGACCGCGTCTATGCAGAGAAGTCCGGCCGCCGCCGGCGCACCGCACGCCAACCGATGCGGCCGGGGCGCCACGGCGTCGTCGTGCGGGTGCTGCGCGGCGATCCCAACCCGCGCTACGAGATCAAGTGGGACGAGGGGATCACGACCGTCTTCTCGCCGAGCGGCGGGTCGCTGCACGCCGATCCGAACTACGTTGCGCCGGAGACGTCTCCGCAGGCGTAACGTCGTTCCTACTCGCCGCCGAACGCCTCGCGCACGGCGGCGAGCGCCGGCTTCGGCTTGCCCGCGAAGTCATAGAGCCCCTTCTCGTTGAGCCCCGGCGTGAGCGTCAGGGCGGGCCGCAGATCGAGCACCGACCCGCCGCGGAAGTCCGGCCGCAGCGCGTAGTCGCGCAGGTTCCAGACGATCGTCCCGCTCAGGGCCGGCTCGTCGCGCAGTTCGCGCAGGCGCCGCGCCAGCAGCGCGGCCTGGAACTGCAGGCTGCCGAACGCCGCGCCCGCGACGCGCGCGCTGCCGGCGGCGCCGAGCTCCGTGATGACCAGCGGCTTGTCGGGATACAGGTCGCGCAGCCGTGCGAGGCGTTCGCGCGTCATCGCGGCCTGCCCGGCGGCGTCGCGCTCCAGCCCCTCGTACCAGCCGACGTAGTCGGTCATCCCGATCGCGTCGACGTCGGCCAGTACCCCGGGTCGGTTGGGCAGCACGCGGCCCCACAGGTCCGCCGCGACGGGACGGGTGGGATCGAGCTCGCGCAGGCGCGGCGCGGTCCGGCGGATGTATTCCTGCTGCGCCGGCGGGCCGTTGCCGGCGATCTCGTTGGTCAGCGTCCAGGCGAGGACCGAGGGGTGCGCCTGCCCGGCCTCGGCGACGCGTAGCGCGCGGTCGCGTGCGGCGGCGATCTGCTCCGGTGTACGGGCGCGCCAGCGCCCGCCGGGCTCCCACGGCCCGACCTCCTGCCACAGCAGGATTCCGGCGGCGTCGAGGCGCGCGAGCATGCTGTCGGAGAGGGGCATCTGCGAGCGGGTGGCGTTGGCGTTCGCCGCCCGCAGCCCCGCGACGATCCGCTCCTCGTCTTCGGGCGTGAGGGCGTCGCCATGACCGCGCGCGTCGGGCGGCAACGCGACCCCGCGCAGCACGAGCGGCTCGCCGTTGAGCTGCAGGGCCCCGTCGTCCCAGCCCAGCTCGCGCAGGCCGATCCGGCGCATCAGCGTCGCCTCGCCGGGCACGACGATGCGCAGGTCGTAGAGGTCGGGCTGCCCCGGCGACCAGAGCTGCGGATCGTCGACCGTGACCGACGCCGTCAGCGCGCGCGAGGTGCCGCCGCTCACCCCGGCGGGGCCGAGCTCCAGCGTGTCGACCGTGCGCCCGCCGCGGGAGATGACGCCGCGCACGTTCAGCGTGCGCGAGGGGCCGCGGTTGCGGACGCGCACGCCGATCGTCACCCGAGCGCGCCGGCCGCCCG
>DASYVZ010000334.1:0-6694 GCA_035936515.1 Solirubrobacteraceae bacterium
GAGCACGACGAGCGCGAGGAGCAGCAGCACCGCGGCGCCCGCGAGCACCGGCGGCGGCAGCTCCTGAGCGCGGGCGCGGGCCTGCTCGGCCGTCGGACCGGCCTTCGCCTTGACCTGCTCGGCCGTCGGCCCGACCTTGGCCTTGACCTGCTCGGCCGTCGGCCCGGCCTTCGCCCGGACACGCTCCACGGTCTCCTCGGCGCGCGCCCTGACCTCGTCGGCCCTCTCTTGGGCGCGGCTCTTGACGTCCGCCTTGTCTGCGAGCGCCTCCACCGTCTCGCCGAGCTCCTCGCGCGTTCGCTCGACCTCTGCGCGCGCGGCCGCGATGTCCTCTTCGGGTTCGTCGCTCATCGGGCGCTCCTGGCCTTGATCTCGTCGATGTCGTCGTGGACGCTGTCGATCGCGTGCTCAGGCTTCGGGGGCGCGGCCTCGGCGACCTGATTCTTGCCGGTCAGCGCCATCCCGCCGGCCGCCGCCAGCAGCACAACGGCGACGATAAGGGCAGCGAGCCAGGCGTCCATCGCAGTCGCCAGCAGCAGGACGACCGTCGCGATCAGGACCGCTACCCCGAAGAGTGCGACGATGCCGGCGCCGCCGAGCATCCCGGCGCCGATGCCGGCGTGCTTGGCCTTCTGCTGCATCTCGAGCTGGGCGAGGCGCAGCTCTTCGCGCACCAGCTGCGACGTCTGCTCGCTGGCGCGTTTGAGCAGCTCGCTGACCGGCAGGTCGCCGGGGTCGCTGCGGCCGGGGCCGTTCTGCGGACGGGAGCTCATTGGTTCCACTTGTCCGCGGTCTTCTTGCCCTTGCCGGCGTTCTTGGCGCGGATGTCGTAGGTGTCCTGTGGGCGCCCCGGGTAGGTCAGCCCGTCGCCGCCGCCGCGCATCGCCTCATCGTCGCCGGTTCCGGCGCCGCCCACAGGCGAGTCGCCGGTGCTCTCGGCGGCCTCCCGAGCCTGCTCGGACTTGCGGTCGACGGCCTCGCGAAAGCGTTGGAGTTCCTGCTCGCGTTGGTCCATGCGAGGCGTGTACCCCCGGCCGCCCGAGGGACATGCAGAGATCTGCGGCGCGCCGTCAGCCGGCCGCAGAGCGCTCGCCGCCGTTGCGCTCGTCCTCCAGCCAGCGGAAGTACACGCTGTAGCGCACCGCGCCGGTGCGGTTGACGCCGCCGGAATGCGGCAGGTCGGGCGTCATCATCACCGCGTCGCCAGGATCGAGCTCGACGGCGGCCGGCTCTCCGCCCCGCTCGACGAGCAGCGCGCCGTTCTCCTCGCGCCACGGGCTCAGCGGCACGCCGACGATCCGCAGGTAGCTGCGGCCATCCGCCCAGTGGGGCTCCTCGTCGACATGGAAGGTGATCTCGGGCTCGGGCCCGACGTGGGGAAACTGCAGCAGGATCTGCGGATCGCTCAGCTTCCCCGTCCGCCAGTCGAGCGGCAGCGCCTCCGCCAGCGCCACGATCGCCGGGTCGTAGTTGAGATGCGGAAACCAGTGCGCGCCCCACAGCCAGTCGCCGAGCGTGGCCGCCGCCGCACCGTGTTCGAGCAGGTCGATGTGCAGCAGGCGAAGGGCGTCGTCGACGAGCTCGAGCGGGATGAGGCTGCGGCCGATCTCGTGGCTTGCGCCGGTAGGACCGGACGTCATGCGGACCATCCTCCCATGCTGACCCGCCGGATCACTCCCCGGCAGCCGGCGCTGTCGCCTCACGGACAGCGGCGGGTTTCCGCTCCTGCTGGCGGGGGGAGACACCGGTCAACGCGATCCGGAGATGCCGATGTGCAGGGATTCTTGCGCGGCCACGGGGGCGAAAGGCGGTTGATGATCCAGTGATAGCTGAAGCTGAAGCCGGGGTACGCGCCGCCCCATGAAATGTCGTCAAGCGATCGCGGGAGGCCTATGAGCAACTCGATCCTCATCACCGGCGGGGCCGGTTTCATAGGCTCGCATCTGGCCGACGAGATGCTGTGCGCCGGCTGCCGCGTACGTGCGCTGGACAGCCTCATCGCGCAGGTCCACGAGCGCGGCGAGCGGCCGGGCTACCTCGACGACGATGTCGAGCTGATCGTCGGCGACGTGCGCGACGCCGACTGCGTGCGGCGCGCGCTGGACGGCGTCGACGCGGTCGTGCACCTTGCCGCCCGCGTCGGCGTCGGGCAGAGCATGTATGACATCGCCGAGTACACGAGCGTCAACGGCGAAGGCACCGCGACGCTCCTGCAGGTCCTGCTCGACCACCCGGTGAAGCAGCTCGTGGTCGCGTCGAGCATGAGCGTCTACGGAGAGGGGCTCTACGCCGACGCCGGCGGGCGCGTCGTCGACGCCGCCGAGCGCACGCGCGAGCAGCTCGAACGGGGGGAGTGGGATCCGGTGGACGCGGGTGGTCGCGCGCTCGCGCCGCTGCCCACGCCGGAGGACAAGCCACCGTCGCTGTCTTCGATCTACGCGCTGGGCAAGTTCGACCAGGAGCGGATGTGCCTGCTGTTCGGCTCGGCCTACGGCGTGCCCGTCAGCGCCCTGCGGTTCTTCAACGTGTACGGCCCGCGCCAGGCGCTCTCCAACCCGTATACGGGGGTCCTCGCGATCTTCGCCGGCCGGCTGCTCAACGAGCGCGCGCCGCTCATCTACGAGGACGGACGCCAGCGCCGCGACTTCGTCAGCGTCTACGACGTCGCGCGGGCCTGCCGGCAGTCGCTGGAGCGGCCCGATCGCGCCGGTCGGACGCTCAACGTCGGGTCCGGCGAGAGCGTCAGCGTGCTCGAGATCGCCGATGAGCTCGCCGCCGTCATGGGGTGCGAGCAGATCGCCGCGCAGGTCACCGGCAAGTACCGCGTCGGCGACATCCGCAACTGCTTCGCCGACATCTCGCGAGCGGGCGACGCGATCGGCTACCGGCCGCAGGTGGCGCGCTCGGACGGCATGGCCGAACTCGCCGACTGGCTTGCCGGCGAGGTCGCCACCGACCGCGTCGACGATGCGGCCGCGGAGCTCGCGGCGCGGGGGCTGACGGTATGAGGAGCCACACGCTGATCACCGGCGGCGCCGGCTTCGTCGGGACGAACCTCGCCGACCGGATCCTCTCCGACGGCGGGCGCGTGCTCGTCTTCGACAACCTCTCGCGCGCGGGGGTCGAGCAGAACCTGCACTGGCTGACCGATCGCCACGGGAGCGCCCTCGACGTCGAGATCGCCGACGTGCGCGACCGCAAAGCCGTCAAGCGCGCGATGGCGCAGGCCGATCGCGTCTTTCACCTCGCCGCGCAGGTCGCGGTGACGACGAGCCTCGACGAGCCCGTCTTCGACGCCGACGTCAACCTGCAGGGGACGATCAACCTGCTCGAGGCGGCGCGGGCTCGCAGCCGGCCGCCCGGACTGCTGTTCACGTCGACGAACAAGGTCTACGGCGGGCTCGACGACGTCGAGCTCGCGCCGCGCGAAACGCGCTACGAGCCCGTCGACGAGCACCTGCTCGAGCACGGCATCGGCGAGGGGCGGCCGCTGCAGTTCTGCACGCCGTACGGCTGCTCGAAGGGCGCGGCAGACCAGTACGTCCTGGACTACGCGCACTCCTACGCGCTGCAGACGGTGGTCTTTCGGATGAGCTGCATCTACGGTCCTCACCAGTTCGGCACCGAGGACCAGGGTTGGGTCGCGCACTTCCTCATCCGCGCGCTCGAAGACCGGCCGATCACCGTCTTCGGCGACGGCAAGCAGGTGCGCGACGTGCTCTACGTCGAGGACCTCGTCGACGCGTTCCTGCGCGCGCACGCCGGCATCGACCGGCTGGCGGGACGCGCGTTCAACATCGGTGGAGGCGTCGGCAACTGCCTCAGCCTCGTCGAGCTGCTGGACATCATCGCCGAGCACAGCGGGGACCGGCCCGCGGTCGAGTTCGGACCCTGGCGGCGCGGCGACCAGCGCTACTACGTCTCGGACACCTCGGCCTTCACGGCGGCGACGGGATGGCGCCCGCAGACCGCGGCGCCCGACGGCGTACGGCTGTTGCTGGACTGGCTGCGCGAGCAGCCTTCGCGCGATCGCGCCGCGGCTGCCGCCGCGGCCGCGGCATAGATGCGCGCCGCGGTCATCACGGCCCCGCGCAGCGCCGAGCTGCAGCGGCTGCCGACGCCGGACCCCGGCCCCGGCGAGGTGCTCGTCGAGCTCGAGGGCTGCGGCGTGTGCGGCTCCGACCTGCCGGTCTGGCAGGGGCGGCCGTGGTTTGACTACCCGCGCGAACCCGGCGCGCCCGGCCACGAGGGCTGGGGCCGCATCGCCGCGCTCGGCGACGGCGTCCGCGACCTGGCGGTCGGTACCCGTGTGGCGGCCATCTGCTACCGCTCCGACGCCGAGTTCGACGTCGCCGCGGCGGACGCCGTCGTCGCCCTGCCCGACGAGCTCGAGGGATCGCCGTTTCCCGGCGAGCCGCTCGGCTGCGCCATGAACGTCGCGCGCCGCTGCGACTTCGCGGAGGGCCAGACCGTCGCCGTCGTGGGTGTCGGCTTCCTCGGCGCGCTGCTCGTGCAGATGGCCGCCCGCGCGGGCGCTCGGGTGATCGCGCTCTCGCGGCGGCCGTTCGCGCTCCAGATCGCCCGTGGGATGGGCGCCGAGCACGTCATCGACGCCGAGCACGACGCCGCGCTCGAGGCCGTGCAGGAGCTGACCGGCGGCGTGCTCTGCGACCGCGTGATCGAGGTCACCGGCAAGCAGGACCCCCTGGACCTGGCGACGCAGCTCACGCGGGTGCGCGGCCGGCTCGTCATCGCCGGCTTTCATCAGGACGGCGCACGCCGGGTCGACATGCAGCTGTGGAACTGGCGGGGCCTGGATGTCGTCAACGCGCACGAGCGCGACCCGGCGATCTACGCGCAGGGCGTGCGCGATGCGGCGCGCGCCGTCGCGGCGGGCGCACTCGACCCGTCGGCGCTGTACACGCACGAGTTCGCGCTCGCCGACATCGCCACCGCGTTCGAGGCGGCGAGCGAGCGTCCCGCGGGCTTCCTCAAGGCGCTGGTGCGCCCATAGCGTGCACATGCGATGACGTGCGCCATCCACATCCCCACGAGCAACGGCGCGCGATCGTGACCGCGGTCGCCGCCCCCGCCCGGCCGCGCCTGGGCTTCCTCGGGACCGGCTGGATCGGGCGCCACCGGCTGCGCGCGCTCGTCGCCAGCGGCATCGTGGAGGTCGCCGCGCTGGCCGACCCGGCGGCGCAATGCCTCGAGGCCGCAGCGCAGGAGGCGCCCGCCGCCCGGCTGGCCGACGACCTCGACGCGCTGCTCGCGAGCGGCATCGACGGACTCGTGATCGCGACCCCCAGCGCGCTGCATGCCGACCAGGCCGTAGCCGCGCTCGACGCCGGTGTCGCCGTCTTCTGCCAGAAGCCGCTCGGCCGCAGCGCGGCGGAGACCGAGCGGGTGCTGCAGGCCGCGCGCCGCAACGACCGGCTGGTCGGCGTCGACCTCTCCTACCGCCACACGCGCGCCGGCTGCGCCGTGCGCGAGCAGGTGCGCGGCGGTGCTCTGGGGCCGGTTCACGCCATCGACCTCGTCTTCCACAATGCCTACGGGCCCGACAAGCCGTGGTTTCTCGACCCCGTGCTGTCGGGCGGCGGCTGCGTGATCGACCTCGGCATCCACCTCGTCGACCTCCTCCTCTGGACGCTCGACTGGCCCGCCGTGCGTCGCGTCGAGGCGCATCGCTGGCGCGGCGGCAAGCCGGCCGCGGACGACGAGGCGGAGGATTTCTGCCTCGCCACGCTCGAGCTGACCGGCGGGGCGGTCGCGCGGCTGGCGTGCTCGTGGTTCTCGCACGAGGGCCGCGACGCCGTCATCGAGTGCACCTACCGCGGCCGCGACGGTGCCGCCGCCCTGCACAACGTCGACGGCTCGTTCTACGACTTCGTTGCGCAGCTGCGCGAGGGCACGCGTGCCCGCACGCTCGCCACGCCGCCCGACGACTGGGGCGGGCGCGCGGCCGTCGAATGGGCGCGGCGGCTCGCCGCCGGCGAACGCTACGACCGCGCCGGCGAGCGGCTCGTCACGGTCGCCCAGGTCATCGACGCGATCTACGGCCGATGAGGCTGCTGATGACGACAGATGCCGTCGGCGGCGTCTGGACGTACACGACCGAGCTGCGCGCGCAGCTCGCCGACGTCGGCGTCGAGGTCGTGCTGGCGACGCTCGGGCCGCAGGCGCCACCGGACCCGGCGTCGCCGTACTTCGCCTGCCGCCTGGAGTGGGAGCCCCAGCCGTGGGAGGACGTGCAGCGCGCCGGTGAGTGGCTGCGCGCGCTGGCCGAGGACACCGGCGCCGACCTCGTGCACCTCAACGGCTTCGCGCACGGCGCGCTGCGCTGGCCGGTCCCGGTGGTCGTGGCCGGGCACTCCTGCGTGCTGTCCTGGCATGAGGCGGTCCGCGGTACGCCCGCGGGATCTGACTGGGAGCGCTACCACGCGGCGGTCGCGGCCGGCCTGCACGGCGCCGACGCGGTCGTGGCGCCGACGGCCGCGATGGCGGCTGCGCTGCAGCGCCACTACGGTCTCGACCGGCACCCGGAGGTCATCGTCAACGGCGTTTCGCCGCATCCGGTCGCGGCGGTCACCCACGCCGACCGCGAGCCGCTCGTGCTCGCCGCCGGGCGGCTGTGGGACGAGGCCAAGGGGCTGGACGCGCTCGACGCGGCGGCGGCGGACCTGCCATGGCC
>DASYVZ010000335.1:0-1675 GCA_035936515.1 Solirubrobacteraceae bacterium
GATCTGGCGGAGCCGGCGGCCGCCGCGAAGCCCGACGGCGCGTCGTTGCCCGCGGCACCGGCCGCCACGCCCCGCTCGGCGGCGGACCTGACGCCCCTCGTCTAGCCGGTCATGCGCCCCGCCTCCGAGGTCGAGCGCCGCCGGCTGAACGACACGTTCGCGCGCCTCTGCGCGATCCCGAGCCCGTTTGGCTCCGAGCGCGCCTGCGCGGAAGCGGTCGCGCGCGAGCTGCGCGGAATGGGCTTCGACGTCGAGGAGGACGGCGCGGCGGCGGAGACCGGCGCCGGGTGCGGCAACCTGCTGGCGCGCATCCCCGGGCGCGGCGAGCGCACGATCATGCTCTGCGCGCATCTCGACACGGTTCCGCAGGACGGCGTGATCGAGCCGGTGCTGGACGACGGCGCGTGGGTCAGCGCGGGCGACACGATCCTCGGCGCCGACAACAAGGCGGCCGTCGCGGTGATCCTCGAGGTCGCGCGGCGCTGCGCGATCGAAGCCTCGCCGGTCGGCCTCGAGCTGCTGTTCACCGTCAGCGAGGAGAACGCGCTCGCCGGCGCGAAGGCGTTCGACACGAAGACGCTGCGCAGCGAGTGGGGCTATGTCTTCGACCATGCCTCGCCGATCGGGGAGATCATCGTCGCCGCGCCGACGTACTACCGCTTCGAGGCGAACTTCCGCGGCACGCCGGCGCACGCCGGCATCCGCCCCGAGGCCGGGCGCAGCGCGATCGAGGCGGCCGTGCGGGCGATCGGCGCCATGGCGCTCGGGCGCATCGACGAGGAGACCACCGCGAACGTCGCGCGGATCGAGGGCGGCCAGGCGGGCGGGACGAACATCGTCGCGGCGCGCTGCCGGCTGGTGGGGGAGGCGCGCTCGCTGGATCCGGGCAAGGCCGGCGAGACGATCGCCGAGATCATCGGCCACATCCACGACGCGGCGAACACGCCCGCCTGCTTCTGCGACGTCGACATCACCAGCGAGCGACGCTTCGACGGCTACCGGCACGCTGCCAACGCGCCGGCCGTGCTGGCCGCCGAGGAGGCGCTGCGCGCATGCGGCTATGAGCCGACGCGACGCACGACGGGCGGCGGGTCGGATGCCAACGCGTTCGAGGCCGCCGACCTGCATTGCACGAACCTCGCCAACGGCACCGAGCGCAACCACGAGCCCGACGAGCGCGTCAGCGTCGCGGCGCTCGAGGGCATGCTCGACGTGGCGTTCGCGCTGCTGGACGCATGCTCCGCCTGAGGCGCGCCACGGTCGCGGTCGCGGGCCCGGCCGACGCGGGCGAGCAGCGCCTGGCGATCCACATCGGAAGCGAGCGCCGGACGGCGATCGCCGACGTCGGCCTCGTCGGCGCCGCGCAGGCCGGCGACGAGATCATCGTCAACGTCGAGGCGATCGAGCTGGGGCTCGGCTCCGGCGGCGCGGACATCGTGCACGTCAACCTCACGCGTGGCCTCGACGGCGCCGGCACGCCGCGCGCGCACGTGATGAAGCTCAACTACACGAGCCTGCAGCACGCGGTCCTGCCCGTCGAGGAGGGCGCCGCCGATGCGAACCCGGCGCCGCTGGCGCTGCCGCTCGAGCGCCCCGTGGCGGTGCTCGCGCTGCACGGTCAGCTTGCGCCGGTGGCGTGGGCATTCCGTCGCGCGACCGGCGGCACGGGCCGGCT
>DASYVZ010000336.1:0-1578 GCA_035936515.1 Solirubrobacteraceae bacterium
ACCGACTTCGGTCAGAAATGCCGCGTCGCGGTCGTCCATCGTCGCGGTCCGCCCCCGCGGGACTTCCAGGCCTGCACGTTGGAGCATGCGCCGGGTGACCCGCTTGTCGTCGCAGCGCGTCATCGCGACCGCCGTCGTCAACTCGGACAGCGACTCACGCGTCACGACGCGCCGGCCGCCGTGCGACAGCGCCACGAATCCACCCTCGGCATCGAGCACCTCGACCGCGATCCCCCGCCGGCGCGCCTCGTCCGCGATGATGCGCGCGTATGGGTTGAGCTCGTCCTCGGCCTGAAGCGGCGGCGTGAACAGCGGGTCGTTGATCGGGTTCTTACGCTTCACGGCGAACACCGGCACGCGCACGAAACCGAGCTTTTCGTACAGCCCGATCGCAGCGGTGTTGTCGTGCACCACCGACAGGTCCATGTACGAACGCGGACGCGCCTGATAGCGCTCGGCGAGCGTGCGCACCAGCGCCTCGCCGACGCCCGGCCGTGGCACCTGCGGGTCGACCGCCAGGCACCACAGGCTGGAGCCGGACTCCGGATCGTTGAACGCGTAGACGTGGTCGACGCCCGTCACGGTGCCGATCACCTCGTGCGAGTCCGCGTCCTCGGCGACGAGATAGGTGAACCGCTGGGTCAGCTGGTTGGACCACATCGTGGCGGGATCGGC
Source organism: Solirubrobacteraceae bacterium (assembly GCA_035936515.1). GTDB lineage: Bacteria > Actinomycetota > Thermoleophilia > Solirubrobacterales > Solirubrobacteraceae > CADCVQ01. Next base: position 676 of record DASYVZ010000336.1, read on the forward strand.
AGTCACCATCGCGTTGGCGGCGTAGATGCGGTTCACCGCCTCGGCGTCGGTTTGCGTGCGCATCTTGCGCACGATGACGCCGCGCACCGGCTCGCGCGCCGGCCGGTAGTTGTGCAGCCACAACCGGTACGTGAACGACGGGTCGATGAACAGTTCCGACGGTGACTGCGCGACGACGACGTGCGGGTCGCGCAGGTACATCGCGATATCACGCCGGCCCGACTCCTCTGCGCGCAGCGCCTCGATCAGCGCGTCCTGGTCCTGAAACGTCTGGCCGAAGATCAGCTTGCCCCACCCGCAGTCGAGCACGACGTCGGACCGGATGTTGCCGTTGCCGCGCTCGCCCGGCTGCACCCAGCTGCGCGTGCTCAACGCGGCGCGCGTCGGGACCCGGTGGTCGAAGCGTCGGGGACTCACGGCGTGAGTGAGGACTCAGGAGATGTCATGCGCCTGCAGCCACAGTTCGAGCAGCCCCAACTGCCACAGCTTGTTCCCGCGCAGCGGCGTGAGCGCGTCGTTCGGCGCAGCCATGAGGTCCTCGACGTAGGCGGCCTGGAACAAGCCGCGCTCCTTGGCGGCAGGGGCATACAGCGCCTCGCGCACGAGCTCGAGGTACGGCCCGTCGAGGTACTTCAGCGCCGGCACCGGGAAGTAGCCCTTCGGGCGGTCGATGACCTCGGCCGGGATGACGCTGCGCGCAGCTTCTTTCAACACGCCCTTGCCGCCCTGTGCCACCTTCAGTTCCGGCGGGCACTGCGCGGCGAGCTCGACCAGTTCGTGATCGAGGAACGGCACGCGCGCCTCCAGCCCCCACGCCATCGTCATGTTGTCGACGCGCTTCACGGGGTCGTCCACGAGCATGATCGTGGTGTCCAGCCGCAAGGCGCGGTCGACGGCGCTGTC
>DASYVZ010000337.1:0-3220 GCA_035936515.1 Solirubrobacteraceae bacterium
GGGCCTCACCGACGCCGGCAGCGCCGTGCGCGGGCTGAGCGGCGCCGGCGAGGGCGCGCAGAGCGGCGCACGGCCGCAGAAGGCCACCGCCAGCTTCTTCGACTCCGGCTACTTCCTGCTCGCCGCACTCGAGAGCGGCAGCGGGGGCGATACGCCGTTCGGGGTCAACGTCGACAAGGGCGGCCAGGGCGCGCGGATCGTCGTCGTCCCGCGCTACCCCGCGTCCGACCCCCGAACCCAGGCGCTCTACGAGCGCCTGCAGACGCTGGCCGACCGGCTCGGCAAGAAGCTCGGCGCCGACGCCGCGGTCGGTGGGCCGGCCGCCGTGCTGTCGGACTACGACACCGCCGCGGCCGGGCGGCTGCCGCTGATCGTGATCGTCCTGACGCTCGTAACCGCCCTGCTGCTAGCGGCGCTGCTGCGCTCCGTCGTCGTCGCCTGCATCGGCGTCGCGCTCAACCTGCTCGCGGTCGGCGCGACGCTCGGCCTGCTGGCGCTGCTCTTCCAGGGCGATACGCCCCTGCTCGGCGGACCGGGCGAGATCGATGCGGTCGCGATGACCGCGATCTTCGGCGTGGTCTTCGCGCTGTCGCTCGACTACCAGGTCTTCATCGTCAGCCGTGTGCGCGAGGAGTGGCTGCGCAGCGGCGATGCGGCGCAGGCCGTCCAGGTCGGGCTCGCGCGCACCGCCCGCGTCGTGACCGGCGCGGCACTGAGCATGCTCGGCGTGTTCCTGGCCTTCGGGCTCTCCGACATCGCGAGCCTGCGCCAGTTCGGCGTCGGCCTGGCGATCGCGATCGTGATCGACGCGACGCTCGTGCGCCTCGTGCTGCTGCCCGCCGCGCTGCACCTCGTCGGGCGCTGGGCATGGTGGACGCCGAACCTCGGCTCCGAGCAGGCCCGCCCGCTGCCGGCGAAGCTGGCGTGGGAGGCTCCCTCGCGAAGCGAATAGCGAGCTCGGGCAGCTCACGCCGCCACGCAGTCCAGGCGCCGCTCCCACAGGCCGGCCGGCGGTCGCGAGGATGCCGTCAGCAGCCGGGCCTCTTCGATGATGTGGTCGTACTCTGCGCCGACCCGCACCCCGCCGGAGATACCGGCCTCGCCTCCCCGCGCGATGCTGCCGGTGCGGTAGGCGCGAACGTCGAGGTACGCGCGGTCGCGGATCGTCTCCCCGAGCGTTCGAATCGCCGCGGCGGAGGTGGGGGCGCGGCGAAAGCGCACCCACGTCGACCGAACGACGGGATCGCGTAGATCCAGGCGCGCGGCAAACTCCCAGCGCCGGCCGCCGACCTCGCCGAGCGCCGCGGCACCACGAGCGCCGCGGAATGCTCGCTTCAGCGCGACGGGCAGCCCGACGCCGGCCGCGATCATGCCGCCGGCGGAAAGCGAGAGCTCGGTCGGGCGCCGTCGGCGGTCCAGCGTCAAGCCGATCGTCGTCGCGCGATCAGCCGTCCCCGCGGGCCCGCCGAGCGCCGTGGTCACAGCGCCCCAGCCCGACGCGCCCGCGTTCAGTGTCACCGTCGCGTCGCCGCTGCGACGATCACGGCGCACGCCGATCGCGGTGCCAGACACACCCTCGAGCCAGCCGCTGCCGATGCCGGCCTCGACGAGCCCGCGCACGCCGCCGTCCTGAAAGACCTCGCGCGGCGGCGCGGGAGCTTGGCCGTCACGGATCGCACGCATGAACATGCGCGCCTCGCGTGCGTCGCGCGCGAGATAGACCTTGCCGCTGCCAAGCGTCGCCTGCGCCGCCGCACGCAGCTCGTCGGTGGTGCCGGCGCGGCGCCCGTTCATCGACCAGCGGGCTGTCGCGCCGACGCCGAGCGCGGCCCCGAGGGCACCGCCGCGCGCAACGGTCAGGCGCACCGTCCCGTCGGACATCTGCTCGCGCAGCACGTAGCGGTCGTAGTCGAGGCGAGCCACGAACAAGGTCACCGCGAAGTGGCGCCGATCGCGCGTGCTCGCGACGGTGCAGGCCGTTGGGCGGGCTGCAGTGCACGGGCCTCCGCCGACGAGGCACAGCGCGTGACGGATCTGCGCGGTGACCGCGTTGACGATCCCCGCCGCGCCGGCCGACGCCACCCCCAGCGCGATCGCGAACACGACCGCGAGCACGGCGATGACCGCCACGTAGTCGACCGTCGCCTGGCCGCTCGTCGAGCGCATGGCAGCCAGGCTGCCGGGCGGCGCGTGACGGATCTACGCGCGTTTGCTCAAAAGGAAGCCGAGGTTCGTGCCGGAGGTCGCGCGCGAGCCCGACAGCCGGACGTAGCTGCGGCCGCTGCGGGCCTCGTCGGCGGCGACGAGCCGCTCGACGAACAGCGCCTGGGCGAGGCCGACGACCATGCAGCCGAGCGTGATGCGCAGGCCCGCGTCCCATCCCGCGGCGCCGAAGCCGAGCTCGCCCGGCACGACGAACAGCGCCGTCAGCACGACGACGACGACCGGCGGCTTCCACAGCGCCGTCGGCTGACCCGTGAGCTGCGCGTCGTCGCTCACCGGCTGCGCCTCGGCAAGCCAGCGGCGTACGAAGATCGGCCCCGCCACGGCGAGCACCGCTACGACGAACGTGATCTGCAGCGCGGTGCTGCCAGCCCGCTCGCTCGCCGCGTCGACGAACGCGAGCAGCAGTACGCTGCCCAGGCCGCCGGCAGCCGCGAGGACCGTCCCCTCGAGGCGCAGGCGCTCGCGATATCTCGGGACAGATGGCGCCATCTACTGCACGAGTACGGCCGCGGTGACGAGCGCGATCACGCCCGCCACCAGCGCCCGATCGCGCCAGCGCGCGCGCAGCAGCGGCAGCTCGCGAGCCGGAGGCGGTCCCTGAAAGCGCCCGGATTCTGCCACCACCCAACACAGGACCGCGCGCGCCAGCGGTGCGGGCCGGCGCCGCACCCCTTGCACCTGCGCGACGAGCGCGCGTCCCGACGCTCCGAGGGCACCGCCCGCGCCGAGCCGGTCGAGCACATCTGCCGCCTCGGCCATCGCGGGCACCCGCCGCACCCGCCGCAGGGATCGGCGCGCGATCTCACGCACGCCGTGCTCGCCGACGGCGGCGCGCAGCCACGTCGCCACGAGCACGAGCAGGATCGCTCGCAGCGAGCGCTGCAGGGTCAGCTCGAGATCCAGCCCGCCGATCAGGCCGAACGTCAGCGCGCCGCCGCCGAGCAAACCGGCGAGGGCGAGCCCCGCGCGCAGCGGAGCCGGGTCGGCGCGGGCC
>DASYVZ010000338.1:0-6063 GCA_035936515.1 Solirubrobacteraceae bacterium
AGCTGCCGCACCGCGCGGTTCGGCGACCGCGGCCGCGCAGTCGGCTCGGGCTCTCGAACCGGACGCCACCGAGCTCGCAGAGCGGCTGCTCGCGGCCGGTCACGAGCCGCTCTCGCGCGAACAGCTGGGCGCCGCCGTGGCTCATCTGCCCGCGCTGATCCAGGCGGGCGTCGCCGTCCGGATCGGCCGTGACCTCTACGCGCACCGCGACGCCATCGCGGTCGTCGCCGATCGCGCGGGCGCAATCATCGCGAACGAGGGCGCAGTGACGCTCGCGCGCCTGCGCGACGAGCTGGGGACGTCGCGCAAGTACGCGCAGGCGCTGCTCGAGCATCTCGACCAGGCGCGCTACACGAAGCGTCTGCCCGACGACCGCCGCGTGCTGCGCCGCCGGCCGTAAGCGGCGCGACCGCCAGACCGGCGGCGCGCCGAGCTTCGGAGCCGGCAGTGCGCGTTATCTCCTCGCTCAGACCGGAGGGATGGCGCCGAAGCGTGGCGCGCGAGCCGTCGGCGGTGACGGCTTGGATGAAGGTGCCGGTGCTGGTCGGCGGTCGGCGGTCGTGCGTCTACTCGAGGCGCGCTGCTGGCGAAGCGCCGCGAGGGAGCACTGCAACGAAATTCCCAGGTCGGGGCGCTCGACCCCCGCCTGCCGCGGTCGACGGGCGAGTTCGGACCCGGCGATCTCCAGCTCGTCGGTGAGGCCGCAGAGGTCCAGTACACGCTGAACGGCGCGGCCGCCCTTGATGACGGAGAAGCGGCCCCCGGTCTCACGCGCCAACCGATCCTCCGCCAGGATCAACCGTACGCCGATGCAATCCATGAACGCGAGCTGACGCAGGTCGAGCACGATGTGCTTGAACCCGGCGGCGTGAAGCTCGTCCAGATGCGTTCGTAGTTTGGCGACGGTCGCGAGGTCGAGCTCACCGACAGGCGCGACGCGGACGACGTCCCGTTGCGGATGCACATCGACTCGAAACGCCGATCGGTCATGCTGAACGATGCTGCTGCTGCGGGTGATGGCTGCGCCTCTCCTCATAGAACAAGTGGTTCTGAGGGGGCCGTCCGACGCTCCTGTACCAAGAGCGCGGCCTGCCACCGCCGTTGTCGCAGCCATCGCTCCTGCGAACGGCGACTGCCTTACCAAGCCTATCGCTGATACGCCACAGCGCAACTCGGTGCCCTCAGGCCGGCGCGCCCGGCGCCCCGCCGCGCACGTCGAGCATGGGCTCGACGATCTGTTCGTCCTCAGGAGCAGCGAGAGCCACGGCCCTCCGGTGCGATGAACGCCGGTTCGTGAGTGCGTGCATTGGGGACACCCGGTTCCCGCCGATTGCGGCGCGAGTCGAACCTTCAGGAGGGTGTGATGGCTGACGAGCAGCGAGACGTGATCGAGGTCCTCGAGCACGATCACCGCGAGGTCGAGCAGATGTTCGCGGAGCTTGAGTCTCTGCGCGGCGCCTCGACCGAAGAGGCCAAGTCGCGGCGCAAGGATGTGGCCGAGCAGGTGACGATCGAGCTCGTCCGCCATTCGGTGGCCGAGGAGGTGCTCGTGTACCCGATGGTCGACAAGAAGGTCAGTGCCGAGGAGGCTGACCATGCCCGCAAGGAGCACGCCGAGGCCGAGGAGACGCTGCAGCGGCTGGAGAAGCTCGACGCCGACGACCCTGCCTTCGATGATGAGCTCGCGACGCTCATGCGCGAGATCCGCCACCACATCGAAGACGAGGAGGGGCAGATGTTCGCGCGCATGCGCGAGGTCGTCGACGAAGCAGAGCTGCGCAAGCTGGGCGCGCGCGTCGAGGCGTTCAAGAAGGTGGCGCCGACGCGGCCGCACCCCAACGTGCCCAACGAGCCGCTTCCGCGGATGGCGGCGGGGCCGGCGGCATCGCTGTTCGATCGCATGCGCGACGCCGCCACCGGCCGCGGCAGCGACAGCTGAGCGAGGGCCGCGCCCGCCATTGAGTCGCTGCTGCGACGTCCGCGGTTAGCCGGGGAGCCACACCGCCGGGGGCTGGAGCCAACCGCGCGACAGCCCGGCGGCGCCGGTGCGTCGGGGCTACGCTGGCGTGATGCGCGAGATCTTCAAGGGATTCCTCATGCTGAGGCTGTTTGCCTTCATCCCCCTGCTGATGATCATCGTGGTGCTGGTGGGGCTCTCGGCGCTGACGGGCGATTCGGACGTTCTCGTCATCGTCGTCGTCGCAGGCGCTCCGGCCGTCCTCCTGGCTGCGCTGGGGTGGCTGATGGCACGGCGCGCCGCCGGCCGGCGTCGTTAAGAGCGGTGCGTGGCCGAGCTGCGGTCACGGGAGTGCCGTCACCCCGCGCGGTGGCCGAACAGGGAGGAGAGGGTGGTCGCGCGGATCGGGCCGATGCGCGGCACCTCGCGCAGTTCCTGTTCTGATGCGCAGAAGACGGCTCGTAGCGAGCCGAAGTGCTCGAGCAGGCGCCGCGCGCCGACCGTCGAGATCCCGGGCAGGCAGCTGAGCACGTCCTCGCCGACGCGGGCGAGGTCGTCGGTCGGCCGGCGAACCCGTGGCAGGCCGCGCGCCTGCCCGGGCGCTCGTCCCTGCAGTCGCTGCAGACGCGCCAGCCACTCAGCGGTGTCGCGCGGATCGGTCGTTGCGATCACGGCCGCGCCGCTGAGCAGCACCCGCGCGAGCGCGCCCTTCCAGCTCGCCTGCGCGATGTGGATCGGCTCGCCCTCGATGACCAGCACGACGGCGTCGTAGGCCTGCGTCAGGCGGTCGACCTGCTCGAACAGCCGCCGGTCCTTGATCGATGCCGCCAGATCGGCGCCGGTCTTGCGCTCGACGACGACGCGATCGGACAGAACGTAGTCGCCGACCGGCAGCTGCGCGGCGGCCGCGTTGATTCCGGCCGCGCGCAACGCGCGCGGGATCCCGCAGCGCTCCTCACGATGGTCATACAGCACCGCCGGCGAGGACGCGTCCTCCCCGATGACGCTCAGCTCGGCTGCAGCGGCGCGCGCGATACGCCCGTTGTACCCCCGCGCGATCAAGCCGCACGACCGGCCTCAGGTGTCGAGCCCGGCTTCGCCACCGCCCCTTGAAGGCCGGCCCGCCAGCCGTCGCGTTGATGGATGGCCGAAGCGTCCAGAAGACGGCGTCTTGGCGGTGGGCGCACCGTCCGGCAGCGGCCACGGCCGGTGCCCGCGGATGCGTCTCACGCGCTCGTGCGCAAGCGGAGCGGCGAGCAGATCAAGGCCGTTGCAACGCACGTCACGCGCCTGAGCACTACCCGCCCGCCACGGCTCACGATCTAGTTCACGTAGCCCCCCGCCACGCAGTTGGCGATGATGCCCGCCTCCGTGTTCGTTGCCTTGCGCGGGATGAACCGGGCCCGGCCGAACGCGACGGAGTTGATTCCCTTCTCCTGAGCGGCCTTCGTGGCCGTGCGCCTTGCGTCGTCCCGGTTGGAATGGATGACCACCTCGGCCTTCTTGGATCCCGCGTCGCCGCCTTCGATCGTGTAGTTCGTCGCCGTCGCCGCGTCCTGATCTTCGTGGCTGACCTCGAACCCGGCCCGCTCGATGCACTTGACCATCTGCCCGCGGGCGCTCGTCGGCTTCGGAGCGCCCGCCTGCTCCGACGCGTCGCGCTTCTCGGACCCGCCGGAGTCGCCGGAGCCGCCGGATCCGCCGTTCGGCGAGTCGTCGTCAGAGCCGCAGCCGGTGGCGATGCCTGCCGCGACCACGACGGCGAGAATGATCTTCAGGGGCTGGCGCATGGGCTTCCTTGGGTCGGACCGGACCCCACTATGGCGTCAGCTGATGCGGATGTCGATTCCGAACAAGAGCAGCGGCCAGACCAGGACGGCGATGATCGCCGACAGCAGGCGGCCGAGGGTGGTCAGGTGGTCGAAGTAGTTCTGCGACGCCGCCACGAGCAGGCCGAGGACGAGATAGATGATGCCGCCGATGGTCACGACCTCACGCTACCCGTCCGCCGGGCGTCGCACGCAACGTGCTCGTCTGGCCGGGCTCGTCCACGCGGCTGGCAGCGCTATCGAGCGAGCCGGCAGGCAGCACGTACCGCAGGGTCGCGGGAACCGCTGTCGCGCTCGCGCCCCGCAGTCCGCCGTGCAAGCCGCCCGACGAGCGGCGGGCGGGGGCCGGCGCCTCGGGGGTGCCGCCGTGGGCTTCTATCCACCTGACGATCTCGGTCAGGTGGACGCCCTCCGCGCGCAGCGTCGCGCGCTCGATCGTGTGGCCGCCGCGCCCATCCGAGCGGGAGAGGCGGATCACCAACTCGCGAATGGCATCGTCGTCCATGCCGTGGACCCTACCGGGCCCGCAGAACGCGAACCTCCTCCGCGCGCGCCGAGCGCTCAGCGCTGAGCGTCGCCGCTCGGACCGAGCGCGGCGCCGGAGCGCGGCCCCTCGACCGGCCGCACTGCGACGCGGTCGCCGTTGCCGCCCTCGCCGTCGGGCGCGCTGCGCGGCACGACGTCCAGCCCCTCGAGGATCGTGAAGAACGCCATCCCGTACGGCGTGTGGCGCACGCGCGCGCGCACCGCGTCCCAATCGACCTGCTCGCGCAGAGCGCGCGCCATCTTCAGCAGGCCGGCGTACTCCAGGTGATGCTCGTTGAGCGTCTTCAGACGCAGCACGAACATGTCCTCCAGCCCCATGACGTTCATCGCCATCGAGGTCACCGTGAGCTCCTCCCCGCGGGCGATCACCTCGTCGGTCACCTCGCCTTCCACGGTCTCGAAGATGATGTCGACGAGCACGTCGCCGTCCCACGCCTTCAGCAGCCACTCCTCGGGCGGGCGCTCTGGGCTCATGCCGGCCTGCGTGAGCAGCTCGAGGACGCGCTCGGCGTCCGACGGGCGCACCATGAGGTCGAGGTCGTTGGTGACCTCGGGGCCGCCGCGGGCCCACGCGGCCAGGCTGCCGCCGACGATGAACGGGATCCCCGCCTCGCGCAGCAGCGCCACCGCGCGGCGCAGCGTCGCGAGGATCGGCCCGAAGCGTTCTTCGTCGTCGTGCATGGCCGCGCTGTTACCCGCCGCGGGCAACGGGGAAAGCACGGTTCACGATGACCCTCGCAGAGCAGCCGTCGCGGCCTCTTCGGATCGCCGCCGTCGGCGACGTGCACTGCCGCGAGTCTCAACGCGCCGAGATCGCCGCCGCCTTCGCCACCGTCGCCGGTGACGTCGACCTGATCCTGCTCGCCGGCGACCTGACGACGCACGGCGAGCCCGAGCAGGCGCAGATCCTCGCCGACGCCTGCCGGCCGCTGGAGACGCCCGTGCTCGCCGTCCTGGGCAACCACGACTGGCACGTCAACCGCGCCGACGACGTCGCGGAGGTGCTGCGCGACGCCGGGATCGTCGTGCTCGAGCGCGATCACGTGATCGTCGAGATCGACGGCCTCGAGATCGGCGTGGCCGGACTGAAGGGCTTCGTCGGCGGTTTCGCTGGCTTCCGGATCCCCGACTTCGGCGAGCCGCTGCTGCGTGCGCTGTACGAGGACACCTCCGCCGATGTCGCGGCGCTGGACCGGTCCCTGCGCGAGATCGCGCTCTGCGCGCTGCGCATCGTGCTGCTGCACTACGCGCCCGTCGAGGCCACGCTCGAGGGCGAGCCGCGCGAGATCTGGGCGATGCTCGGCAGCGATCGCCTGGCTGCGCCGATCGCGGAGCACCGGCCCCACATCGTGCTGCACGGTCACGCGCACGCCGGCACGTTCGCCGGTGCGATCGGCGACGTTCCGGTCTACAACGTGTCGGCTCCCGTGATCGGCCGCGACTTCTGCGTGTTCGAGCTCAGCGGCGCCCGCGCCGAAAGCGCCGCGGTTCACTGGCCCGGCACGTCCGCGACCGCGCGGGCGGGACCCCTACATCCGTCCACAGCCGGCGCCGCCGGGCGCTGGCGCAGCTAGCATCGCTGCCGTGGCAACGCTCTCGCCGTGGCGGTCCTTCGCGCTGGCGGCGCTGGTGCTTGCCGTGCTCTGCGCGCCGGCTCGCGCCCAGGCACCGGCGCTGCCGCCGGCGCCTGCCAACGGCTGCTACGTCGGCCCGATCACGAACTTCCTGGCC
>DASYVZ010000339.1:0-3503 GCA_035936515.1 Solirubrobacteraceae bacterium
TGCGACGGCCGCGCGAGCGCCGCCGCGCCACGGATGGCCGTGGCCGAACAGCAGGATGTCGGCTTCTGCGTCGACCTCGGCGATGGCATCCAGCGACCGAGCGCCCGCTCGCTGTCGACGTTCGTGAAGGTCGGCATGATCTGCGGCCCCCGTCCCTTGGTGACGAGGTGGTGGTCGATCAACGCATCACCGGCGAACAGCACCCGGTGCGATTGCGCCAGCAGCGCGCCGTGTCCCGGCGTATGCCCCGGCGTGTGGATGACGCGCAATCGCCCCGGCACGTCGAGGACGTCGCCGTCCTCGTAGGTCTCGGCCCCCTCGATCTTCGGCAGCTTGGCGCCGCCGTGCCTGAGCATGTGCCCGAGAACCTTGAGCGTCGCCGGTCGCCAGAGGTTCTTGAGGATGTTGGGCACCCGCGCGTCGCCGCCCTTCGGGCCGGGCTTGCGCAGGGTGGCGTCGTCGGCCGAGTGGATGAGCACTCGCGCGCCGGCGTCCCGCAGGCGCGGCGCGACGCCGGTGTGGTCGCCGTCGGAGTGCGTCAGCACGACCGCCTCGATGTCCTCGAGGCCGATGCCGATCCGGGCGAGATCGTTCGCGAGGGTCTTCGCGAAGCCGGGCAAGCCGGCGTCGACGGCGCTCAGCCTGCCGCCTTCCTCAAACGAGATACCAGTTGACCTGCTCAGAGCCCAGGCCGTAGATCCCGGGGGCCACCTCGCGCGGTTGCATCTCGCGAAGTATGCCCCTGCAGCCCGCTCACCGTGGCTTGCGGTCAGACCTCGACGACGACGGGGAGGATCATCGGGCGGCGGCGCAGCTTCTTGTAGACGAACTCGGCGAGGTCGTCGTGCAGGTGCTTCTGCATCAGGTCGACCTCGTGGATGTCATGGTCGGCGGCGCGGTCGAGGGAGTCCTCGATCGCCTCGCGGACGAGGCCGTCGAAGCCGGCCTCGTCCTCGCCGGCCAGCGGGACGCCGCGCATGACGATCTCGTGGTCGGCGAGCGTCTTCCCGTCCTGCGCCGACACGGTCGCGACGACGAACATGATCCCGTCGCTGGAGAGCTCGCGGCGGTCGCGCAGCGCCGTCTCGGTGAGGTCGCCGAGCTCGATGCCGTCGACGAACACCATGCCGGCGCGGACGCGGTCGCCGAACCGCGCGCCGTCCTTGTCGATGTCCAAGGGCAGCCCGTTGTCGCCGCGGAAGATCTTCTCGTCGGGGATGCCGACGGCCTGGGCAAGCTCCGCGTGCAGGCGGATGCGCTTGTGGTCGCCGTGGACGGGCATGAGGTAGCGCGGCCGCGTGAGGTTGAGCATCAGCTTGATCTCCTCGCGGTGGCCGTGACCGGAGGTGTGGATGGGGGCGTCACGGGCGGTGACGACGTTGCAGCCGATCTGAAAGAGCCGGTCGATCGTGTCGTTGATCGCGCGCTCGTTGCCCGGGATCGGCGTGGCGGAGAAGACGATCGTGTCGCCGGCGTGCAGGTCGACCTGCCGGTGCTCGCGGTAGGCCATCCGGCGCAGCGCCGCCAGCGGCTCGCCCTGCGACCCGGTCGTCACGATGACGAGCTCCGCGTCCGGAACGCTGCCGAGCGAGCGTGGCTCGACGAGCATGCCCTTGGGCACCTTGATGTGGCCGAGATCGCGGCCGATCTTGACGTTCTTGACCATCGAGCGGCCCAGCAGGGCGACCCGGCGGCCGAGCTTGTCGGCCGCGTCGATCACCTGCTGGACACGATGGATGTTCGAGGCGAAGCTCGTGACGATGATCCGCCCCTCGCAGCCCGCGAAGACGTCGTGCAGCTTCGGGCCGACGTCGGACTCCGACAAGGCGAAGCCGGCGCGGTCGGCGTTCGTGGAGTCGCCGCAGAGCAGCAGCAGTCCCTCGTCGCCGAACCGCGCCAGACGGCTGATGTCGGCGGGCTTTCCGTCGACGGGCGTCTGGTCGAAGCGGTAGTCGCCGGTGAACAGCACGGTCCCCAGCGGCGTGGTGAGCGCGACCGCGGCGGCGTCGGGGATCGAGTGCGTCATGTGCACGAGCTCGATCGAGAACGGCCCCGCCTTGAACGTCGCCCCCGGCTCGACGCGCTTGATCGGGGTCTTGAGCTTGTGCTCGTCGAGCTTGGACTGCGCCATCGCGGCGGTGAGCCGGCGACCGTAGACGACGGGCACGGACCCGTCGGGCAGCTCACGCAGGATCCACGGCAGCGCGCCGAGGTGATCCTCGTGGCCGTGGGTGATGATCACCGCGTCGATGGCATCCGCGCGCTCGGAGAGGTACGTGAAGTCGGGCACGACGAGGTCGACCCCGTGCATCTCCGCCGTCGGAAAGCGCACGCCGGCGTCGATGACGACGATCCGCCCGTCGTACTCGACGATCGTCATGTTCTTGCCGATCTCGCCCAGGCCGCCGAGCGGCAGGATGCGAAGCGTGGGGTTCATGGGACCTCCGGTCTGTGTCTCGTTCATCAGTGCGCTCCGGCGGTCTGACCCCTGAGCGTGGTGTGCAGCTCGTGGGTCTGGCTGTTCAGGCCGGTGATCTCGACCGCGATGTCGTGGCGAGCGTAGTGCGCTCGGTCGGTCGGTGTCAGCGCGGCAGCTCGTGGCGGCCGGATGGTGCGGCCGGCGCTGCGTGGTCCTGCGTCAGCTGTCGGTGCCCGCCGGCGCCTGAGCGAGTCTCAGCGCGCTGGTCGTCGTTACCTTGCCCGCGAACAGGAAGGCGATCTGTCGCAGCGACGCCTCCAGGTCAAACGGCTCGAGCGCCGATATCGCATCGCGCGGTACGACGACGTTGTACCACCGCAGCGCCGCGCTGGCCGCCGTGTAGTGCACGCAGATGTTCGCGACCGTGCCGCAGACGACGACGGTCTCGATCCCCCACAGGCGCAGGAAGTGGTCGAGGTGCGTCCCGTAGAACGCGTCGTAGCGAACCTTCTCTATGACGAGCTCGTCGTCGCGCGGCGTGAGCTCGTCGACGATCTTCCAGCCCCATCCGCCGCGTCGCACATGCTCTGGCCAGATGTTCCACTCCGGGTCGCCCTCGTCATGCGTGTCCTGGCTGAACGCGATCCGCATCCCCGACTCCCGCGCCAGCTCGAGCAGTCGCCGGACGTGGGGGATGGTGGCCTCGGCGTCGGGTACCAGCAGCGTGCCGCCCGGCTTGACGAAGTCGTTTTGCATGTCGACGACGACCAGTGCGCTGCGGGCCGGGTCGAGAACGACCTCCTCATGTAGCTCGTACTGCGGAACGTCCACGGTCGCTGACACCGTGACCTCCTCGTCGATCGCACAGCGTGGCCTACCCAACCAGCAACGCGGCACTCACGTAACGGTCGTAGGTGCCGCCGCACGGGCGAACCGGCGGTCGCGCGGCGGATCGCGCTCGGGCCGGCGGTGGATGCGGGTAGCGTTGCGGTGGTGCCCGCCGTCGTGTGCTCAGGCACCAGATCCCCGGCCGCGTCGATCCTCCTCGTCGCGTGCCTCGCGTCCGCCGCCGTCGCCCCCGGCC
>DASYVZ010000340.1:0-4200 GCA_035936515.1 Solirubrobacteraceae bacterium
ACAGGGCCCAGCTTGCTGCGCAGCGTCGGGCCGCTGACCGACGTGCGCCCGCGGGTACCCACGATCTGCGCCCGGACCACGCGCGGCGACTTGCCGCGCTGCAGCACGCGGATGCGCGTCAGCGAGCCCTTGACGAGCGAGCCCAATCGCCGCTCTGCGCTGCGCAGGCTCATCCGCCGCACCCACTTGTGCCGCGGCGACGCCTCGTCGTAGGGATCGTCGACCGACGTCAGGTACGGCTCTGGCTTGGCGCCGATGAAGACGTTCTCGATGTTCTCGGTGCGCCCGCCCGAGGTCGAGAAGTAGTACGTCACGATCGGCTTGCCCTGATAGGCGACGACCTTGCCGGCGGTTGCGGCGACCGCCGCGTCGGTGGAAGGCGTCTCGCCGGAGATCCCGTTGTAGACCTGCGACCGCGTGTCGGCGTACTGGTCGAAGCCGTCGCCGTTCTTGCTCGTCGCCAGCGCGTAGGTGCGCGCCGCGACGGCCTGCGCGCGCAGGGCCTCCTGCGGCCAGCTCGACGGCATCTCGCCGGCGACGACGCCGCGGATGTAGTCATCGATCGCGATCGCGTTGATCGCCGATACGCCGCCGAGCCTGGAGGCTCGGACCTCGAGGTTGCCGCGGTAGCGCCCATCGAGGGCGGCGTTGCCGCTGCGGCCGTAGACGCGCAGCCCGGTCGCGGCGCCCTGGATCGCGAGCGGCGAGGCGTAGGTTCCGAGCTTGCGCCCGCTCGAGCTGCGCAGCAGGATCGACCCGCTGAGGCCGCGTACGGCGACGTACCGGCGGGCCGGGTCGAGCTTGCGCCCGCCGGTGAGCTGCGTCGCCGATCCGAAGACGATCCGGCTGGCGCTCTTCAGCAGCACGCGCACCTCGCCGCCGCCCTCGAGCTTGCCGATCTGCGTGCCCGAGTAGTAGTGGCGCAGGATCTCGTCGTGCTCCTTGCCCTTCTGCGCGAAGCCGAACGCTCCGTACTGGCTCATTCCGATGCCGTGCCCGAAGCCCGCGCCGCGGACGACGAGTCGGGAGGCGGCCTGCGCGGGCGCCGCCGCCACGGCGACGAGGGCAGCGATCAGCACGGCGAGCGAGAGGCTTGGAATGGTTCGGCGCATCCTTGGTGCCGACACGGCCAGGCGCTCGGAGTTGCGTCGCTTGGACTGGTGGCGGGTACCTCGCATGCGTGCGCTGGCAGACCAGGGACCTCCCCGTCGACATCGCGATCGAGCAAGCGCTCGCAGAGGAGACGGTGCCCCGACCATGAGCACCCACGCCGATCGCACCCGCCCCGCCGAGCAGTCCGCCGTGCTCGACGCGGTTCCCAAGCAGCTGTACATCGCCGGCGAGTGGCGCGACGGGGCCGGTGGCGAGACGTTCGCCGTCGAGGACCCCGCGACCGGCGAGGAGATCGCCCGCGTCGCCGACGCGACGCCGCAGGACGCGCTGGACGCGCTCGGCGCCGCGCACGCCGCCTGGCGCGGCGACTGGCGATCGAGCGCGCCGCGCGAGCGCAGCGACATCCTGCGCCGCGCCTACGAGGCGATCGTCGCGCGCACCGACGAGCTCGCGCTGCTCATGACCCTCGAGATGGGCAAGCCGCTCGCCGAGTCGAAGGCCGAGATCGCCTACGGCGCCAGCTTCCTGCGCTGGTACGCCGAGGAGGCCGTGCGCTCCGACGGCCGCTTCGCGACGCACGAGGCCGGCACCGGACGGCTGCTGACGATGAAGCAGGCCGTCGGGCCCTGCGTCTTCATCACGCCGTGGAACTTCCCCCTGGCGATGGGCACGCGCAAGATCGCGCCGGCCGTCGCGGCCGGCTGCACGATGCTCGTCAAGCCCGCGAAGCTCACACCGCTGTCGATGCTCATGCTCGCGCAGGTCCTCGCGGAGGCGGGCCTGCCGGGCGGCGTGCTGAACGTCGTCACCGCGAGCTCGAGCGGGTCGGTGATGGAGCCGGTCATCCGCGATCCGCGGACGCGCAAGCTGTCGTTCACCGGATCGACCGAGGTCGGCCGCACGCTCATCGGCCAGTCCGCCGACCAGGTCCTGAAGGTCTCGATGGAGCTCGGGGGCAACGCGCCGTTCCTCGTCTTCGAGGACGCCGACGTCGATGACGCCGTGGCGGGCGCGATCGTCGCGAAGATGCGCAACATCGGCGAGGCGTGCACGGCGGCCAACCGCTTCCACGTCGCCTCGTCGATCGCGGGCGAGTTCGCCGACAAGCTCGCTGCGAAGATGGGGGCGATGAAGCTCGGGCCCGGCACGCAGGACGGCGTCGAGGTGGGGCCGCTGATCGACTCCGAGCAGCGCGACAAGGTCGCCGAGCTCGTGGAGGACGCCGTTGCCAAGGGGGCACGGGCGCTCTGCGGCGGCGAGGCGCTCGACGGCCCCGGCAACTTCTACAAGCCGACGGTGCTGGTCGACGTCCCCGCCGACGCGCGCCTGCTCAAGGAGGAGATATTCGGGCCCGTCGCCCCGATCCGGACGTTCGACTCGGAGGACGAGGCGATCGCTGCCGCCAACGACACCGATTTCGGGCTCGTCGCCTACCTCTACAGTGGCGATCTCAAGCGCGCGCTGCGCGTCAGCGAGCGCCTCGAGACGGGGATGGTCGGCGTCAACCAAGGCCTCGTCTCCAACGCCGGCGCGCCGTTCGGCGGCGTCAAGCACTCCGGCATCGGCCGCGAGGGCGGCCCGGAGGGAATCGAGGAGTACCTCGAGACGAAGTACCTCGCGCTCGCGATCGACTGATAGCGTCCGAGTCGCCGGTCCGCGCTCGACGTGCGCCGCGATCGGAGGACCGGTCCGAGCCACATCGGGGAACTGCCACGGGTCGGCGATTTCACATGTCCCCGTCCGCCGGACCACCCCAGAGCGATCAAGACGCCGAGTCCGGCGATCGCCTCAATCCCGTACTGCTCGCCGCAACCGCCCTTGTGGTGCTGCTCGTCGCGATCGTGCTCGTCGCCGCGACGACGCTGACGGACGCCGAGCCCGCCGCGAGCGCTGGGGAGAAGGCCGCACGGCAGTCGTCGAAGCTGCCGGCCAGCTACACCGTTCGCAAGGGCGACTCCTACGGGTCGATCGCACGGAAGATCGGCATCAAGGTGGACGACCTCGAGAGGCTCAACCCGTACGTCAACCCGTCGACGATCCGGCCGGGCCAGCGCCTGAAGTTGCGCGCCGCGCCGCCCAAGGTTAAGAAGCGGGGACCGATCTTCCACAAGGTCCGCAAGGGCGACACCTTCGGGTCGATCGCCTTCCGGTGGGGTCGCACCGTTCCCCGGCTGAAGGAGCTCAACCCGAAGCTGAAGGAGACCGCGCTGCAGCCCGGCGACCGCCTGCGCCTGCGCAAGTAGCGCCGGGGGTGACCCGGCTTCGGCTCGGGGGCGAGCGTGCTACCGGTGGCGGGGCGGTACATTCTGCCGGTGGTCGTGTTGGAGCGGCACGGACGTTCGCGCCTGCACGGCTCGCCGCGCGCGCAGCCGCCGCAGGCACTTCAGCGAACGATGAACGGGGTCGAGTGACGAAGGTGGGGATGCGGGCGGTGATCGGCGGTGTCTGTGCAAGTCTGGCTGTCCTGGCGGCCGTGCTGGTCATGGTCGCCTCCGCCGAGTCCGAGGCGGCGCCGGCGCTGCCGGTGGTGCTCGCGCCGCACGGCGCCGAGCCGGCGATCTACGCCGGGCCCGGCGAGCGCGCCCAGCTCAACGGGCTGTGGCGCTTTCGCCGCGACGGCGACAACACCGGCCTCGACAAGGGCTTTCAGACCGGCCGGTTCGGCGGTGAGCTCGTCCGCGTCCCGTACGTTCCCGATGCCACGAGGATCACAGGCCGGCGCGGCATCCCGATCTTCCGCGGCATGGTCGGCTGGTACCGGACGAACCTCCAGGTGCCGGCCGACGGCTCCTACGCGCTGCGCTTCGAGTCGGTCAACCATCGTGCTCGCGTGTTCCTCGACGGCAAGGAGATCGCCCGACACAAAGGGGAGTACCTGCCCTTCGAGGCGCGCGCGTTCCTGAAGGCCGGCACGCGCCACAAGCTCGTCGTGCGCGCCGACTGGCGCAGTCCGACGGCAATGAAGCGCGACGGCTGGCACCGGCTGTGGTTCAACTTCGGCGGCATCAACCGCGGCGTCAGCATCCGCCGCATCGGCCAAAGCGAGCTGTTGCATCCGGTGATGCAGACGCGGCTCGTCGGCGGCGC